>DATIOB010000748.1:0-2737 GCA_035473605.1 Conexibacter sp. | reverse complement strand
CCAGGTGCGCGATCCCGAGCGCCGTGCCGAAGCCCACTTCGCCAGCGCGCTGCACGCCTACATGCGCAACGACTACGAGGGGACGCTGACGGCGATCGAGGGCGGGCTGACCGACCTGCAGCCGGACTCCGACGGCGCCTTCGCGCTGCGCGACCTGCGCACGGCGGCGCTGGCGCTGGCGCCCGCGCGAGTCGGGGAGCGCGCGTCGCTGGGTGACGCGCTGACCGGCGGCGCGCCCGCGCGCGACGGCGACGCCGCGCCCGATCCCGCGATTGCGGCGCGCTCGCCGATCACGCTCGCCGTCCTCGCCGCCGCCGCCGCGACCGCGGGCGCGCCGCCGGCCGAGGTGCGCGCGCTGGCCGAGCGGATTCCGCGCGCGGCGCTGGCGCGCGAGGTGCTGCCCGGCTCGATCGCCGCCTCCTTCGCGGTCACGGCGCTCGTCTGGAGCGACGAGCTGGAGGCCGCGGAGGCGATCCTCGACGTCGCGCTGCCGGCGGCCCGCGACGCCGGCTCGCTGACGGCGTTCGGCTCGCTCAGCCACCTGCGCTCGCTCGTGCGGCTGCGGCAGGGACGGCTGGAGGAGGCGATCGTCGACGGTCAGCCGCCGCTCGACCTGCGCCGCGAGGGGTGGGAGACCTACCGCAGCTGGACGACCGCGCGGCTGGCGCAGGCGCACGTGGCACGCGGCGAGCTGGAGCGGGCGGCGGAGCTGGTGTCGCTCGGCCTGGACGGCGACCCGCGGCAGCTCGAGCACGCCTTCGTGCTGGAGGCGGCGGCCGACCTCGCGCTCGCGCGCGGCGACGCGGCGGCGGCGCTGGCGCGGCTGACGGCGGCCGGCGCGCACGTCGCGCGGTGGGATCTGCGCCATCCCGGCGCAGTCGCCTGGCAGGCGCAGGCCGCGCTCGCCGCGCAGCGCTGCGGCGAACGCGAGCGGGCGGTCGAGCTGGCGGCGGCGGCGCTGACCGAGGCGCGCGCCGTCGGCGCCCCGCGACCACTGGCGCTGGCGCTGCGAGCGACGGCGGCCGGGTCAGTTGCCGACGCGGCCGCGCCCGCCGCTGAAGCCGCGCTCACCGAAGCCGTCGCCGTCCTGCGCCCGACCGCGCTGCGCCTGGAGCTGACGCTCGCGCTCGTCGACCTCGGTGCGCTGCTGCGCCGCGACGGGCGAGCCCGCGCGGCCCGCGCACCGCTGCGCGAGGGCCTCGCGCTGGCGGAGCGGTGCACCGCCGCCCCGCTCGCCGCGCGCGCCCACGACGAGCTGCTGGCGACCGGCGGCCGGCGCGTCCGCGCCCGTCCGCTCGACGGCCCCGCGGCGCTCACGCCGACCGAGCGCCGCGTCGCCGAGCTGGCCGCCGCCGGCAGCTCCAACGCCGAGATCGCCGCCCACCTGTTCGTGACGGTCAAGACGGTCGAGTGGCACCTCGGCCGCACCTACCGAAAGCTCGGGATCACCTCGCGCCGCGCGCTGCCGGCGGCGCTCGCGGCGGCGGAGCCGACAGGACCGTCATCCTGACCACACTTGATGTGGCCCGGATGACGTTGCTCCGCCGCTGGTCGCGGCCGCCGTCACGGCCGCGGTGGCGGCCGTCGGGCCGCCGCCGCAATCATCCCGCGTCTACGGGTTCACGAGTCGCAACGACGGGTTGCCGAGCCAGAGCCAGTCTCCCCATGCGTCGTTGTCGTAGGTCCGCCGAATGACGTACTCGTTCTGCCGTCCGTAGATCTTCAGCTGCCCAGCTCTCTCGCTGCTCAGCGTCGGCGCCGCGTCGATCTGCACGTCGGTGCGGAGCCATCCGCTCCATCTCACCGCTCTCGGATCCCAGCTGTTGCGATAGAAGGCGCCGTCGGTGCCACGGACGCCGACCTCGATGTTGCTCGTGAACCACGAGATCAGCGCCGGACTGGAGGTCGCGACGCCGCCGAGATGAGCCCACTCTCTCGTCCAGTTGGAACCGTCCCAGTACTTCATGTAGATCGCGTCGTCGCTGCCGCGCGCATACACGTGGTAGCTCTCGCTGAAGTACGACATCACCGTCGGCGCCGACTTGAACGAGCCGCCCAGCGAGAAGGCCGGGTACCAGGTCTCCAGGTCGGTGTCGAAAGAGCGGAGGATGAGGTCGTTGCCTTCGCCGCGCACGACCAGGTCGATCGTCGAGCCCATTCCGCTGCCCCATCTGCGCAGCGACGCCGCGGGCGCCGAGACGCTTCTGACCCCTGTCGATCTCCAGCCGGACTCGATGCCGAGCGGTGAGATCGTCTTGTGGTGGACCCATCCGTCTCGCCACAGCGCGAAGAGGTCAACCGTCCCGTCGCGTCGCCGTGCCGCCGCAGGTGCGGAGACGATCTCCGAACCACCGAGCGTCGTCCACGGTCCCTGCGTCGCTCCGACCCGCGTCGAGGTTCGGATCGTCCCGTAGTCGTTCGTGACGAAGCTGGTGACGCCCACGCCGTTGAAGCCGGTGATGACGGCCGGACGGTCGTCGACGATCTTCGTCCGGAAGGTCCCGTCGGCAGTCGCGGACTCGCCCGCGGCGCTTCTGGCGACGAGCCGGTAGTGATATGTCGTCAGCGGTCTCAGCCCGGAGATCGCGTGGGTCACGTCGACCGGGTCGTAGCCGTCTCCCACGGCGGCGCTGGAGACCGGAATCGAGTTGCCGTAAGCACTCGTGAGCCCGTATTCAAAGCGGTAGGTCGTCGCGGCGCCGTTCGGATTGACGGACCCGTTCAGCGTCGCGCCTGT
>DATIOB010000747.1:0-7452 GCA_035473605.1 Conexibacter sp. | reverse complement strand
GCGCGGCTGGCTGCACAGCCCGCCGCACCGCGGCAACATCTTCGCCGGCGGCTTCCGCGACGTCGGTGTCGCGGTCGTGCACGGCGCGCCGGTCAAGCGCGCCAACAGCTCCCGCGACCGGGGCGCGGCGACCTTCGTCGTCGAGTTCGGCGCGCGCAGCGCCGGACGCTGTCGCTGACGCCGCCGCGGACGACGTCTCCGCGCCGCCGGCCGCTGCCGCCTCAGGTCGCGTCGACCGTGATCGTGCGCCGGTCGCCGCCGGCATGCTCCAGCCGTACGCGCGCGACGACCGCCACGCCGCCCTCGGCGAGCGCCGCCTCGGCGATCTCCGGCCACTCGACGAAGGAGATCCGCTCCGGGCCGATGTAGTCGGCCAGCAGCGCCGGGTCCTCCTCCTCCAGCCCGCCGAGCCGGTAGAGGTCGAGGTGGGAGAGGCCGACCCCGTCGCCGTCGTAGCGGCGGCCGATCGTGAAGGTCGGGCTGGTCACGGCGCCGGTGACGCCGAGCGCCCGCGCGGCGCCGCGCACGAAGGTCGTCTTGCCCGCGCCCAGCTCGCCGCTCAGCAGCACCACGTCGCCCGGCGCGAGCGCCGCTGCGACACGCGCGGCGAGCGCTTCCGTCTCTTCAGGGCCGGCAGTCGCGTGGACGCCGGTCGGGAGCGGCTCGCGCCGCTCGCTCATCGCGGCCCGTCGACCGCCGGCTGAGCGCCGTCGAGGCGCAGGCGCAGGCCCGTGCCGACGAGCACCAGTCCACCGCCGAGCAGGACTGTCAGCAGCAGCTCCGGCCCGGTCCGCGGCAGCGATGCCGCCGGCGGCGTCGCGGTCGCCGTCGGCGCCTGCGCGAGCAGCTGCTCGGGATCGCCGGCGTCGGCCAGCAGCGTCGCGGCCGGGTCGTCCTGCGCCAGCTGCGTGACGGCGTCGCTCTGCGCCAGCGGCGCACCGCTCAGGCCCGGCGCGTCGCGCGTGACCGGCGCCTCGCTCAGCGGCGTCGCCGCGGCGAGCAGCTCGGCCGGCGACTGCGCGGAGGCGCCCGACGGCAGCGCGACGGTGGCGGCGAGGGCGAGGGCGGCGATCTGCGAAGGGCGGCGGCGCATCGGCGCGGAACCATAACCACGCCGCCGTCGGACCGTCTCGTCGTTTTCCTGCAACGTGCGCACAAATCCCCGGACGGCCCGATGCACGGTTAAGCTGACCATCCGTGCCAGACATGCCGACGACACCCGGCGGGGTTCCCGGCGGGCTTCGTCCCCGCCTGCGCGCCCTGCGCCAGTCCGACCTCGCGAAGGCCGGCGGCCTCGCGATCGCGATGATCGTCACGAACGTCGTCGCGCTCGGCACGACCGTCGTCTTCGCGCGCCTGCTCGACGACTACGGCTCGCTCGCGGCGCTCGTCTCCTACGTGCTGATCCTGTCGGTCGCGGGGCAGGCGATCCAGGTCGCGACGGCACGCGAGGCGGTGCTCGGCACGCTCGGCACCGGCCCTCAGCTCGCCGCGACGCTGCGCAGCTGGACGCGCGTGCTGCTGATCGCGACCGCGCTCTCGGCGGTCGTCTCGGTGCTGCTGCGGGCGCCGATCGCCGCCGCCGTCGGCGTCGACCAGGAGTGGGCGGCCGCCGCCGGCCTGCCGAGCGGCGTGCTGTGGCTGCTGCTGTCGATCCTGCGCGGCGCGCTGCAGGGGCTCGGCGACTACCGCGCCGTCGGCGTCAGCATGATCGGCGAGCAGACCGCGCGGCTGCTCGCCGGCGCGCTGCTGGCCGCGATCGGGCTCGACGTGACCGGCGCCTTCCTCGGCAGCACCGTCTCGTTCGCCGCGACCGCGCTCTGGTGCGGCCTGGAGCTGCGCAGCCGGCTCGCGCCCGTCGACGCGGGCAGCGGCGCGCTCCACGCCGCGCTGCGGCTGCGCGACCACGTCGCCCGCGCGTGGGCGCCGATCGCCGGCGTGATCGTGATCGCCGTGCTCCAGAACATCGACGTGATCGCCGCCAAGCACCGCTTCTCCGAGGATGTCGCCAGCTCCTACGGCGCGACCGCCGTCGCGGCGAAGGCGCTCGTCTGGGTCGCGATGGGCGTCGGCTTCTACCTCGTGCCGGAGACCTCGCGGCGCCATTCCGAGGGCGAGGACACGCGCCCGGTGCTGGCGCGCTCGCTCGCGATCGTGCTCGTCTGCGCCGCGCCGGCGCTGCTGATCTTCGGCTTCGCCGACGAGCCGCTGCTGCGGATCGCCTTCGGCGCCGACCGCCTGCTCGCCGCCGATGCGCTGCTGCCGCTCGGCATCGCCTTCACGCTGCTCGCGCTCACCTACCTCGGGATCCAGTACCTGCTGGCGCTGCACAAGGTGCTCTTCCTCGTGCCGCTGGCGCTGCTCGCGATCGCCGAGCCGATCCTGCTGATCACCGCCGCGCCGAGCACGCCCGACGGTTTCGCGACGGTCGTGCTGGCCGTCCAGGCGGCCGCGACGGTCGTGTCGCTGACGCTCGCCTTCAGCCGGCTGGGGGGACCCGATCCCGCTCGGCGACGAGTGCGGCAACCCGCTCGGCGGCAGCCCGCAGCCGCCGGAAGTACGCCGCCCGGCTGAGCGCCAGCTCGTCGGCGGCCTGCTCGTGGCTGGCGGCCGGGTCGAGGTAGCCGCGCACCAGCACCCGCTCCAGCAGCCGCTCGTTCGGGGTCTCACCGAAGGCGCGCGCCGCCGCCTGCTCCAGCAGCGCCCGCACCGACGCCGCCCGCTCCTCCTGCGTGACGCCCGTCGCCAGCGGGCTCTCGGCGAGCTTGTGCGGCACGCCGAGGTTGCGCAGCGCGTCGCGCACGTCCTCGGCGCTGCCGCCGCTCCCGCCGAGCGGATCGGCTGCCGCGGCGGGGCCCGCCGCGCTGAAGGTCGCGCCGGTGCCCGCACGCCCGGCGGCACGCGGCTGCGGCGCGGCCGGCGGCGCCAGCCCCAGCTCGCCGTAGATCAGCGCCCGCTGCGCGCCGAGCAGCCCGCCGGGGCCGTAGTCGATCACGTGGCACTGCGTCAGCCGGCCGTCGAGCGTCACGTCCAGCTCCGGGACGTGACGCGCTCCGGCCGCGGCGGCGAACTGCAGCGCGCCCTCCAGCCGCGGGTCGATCGGGAGATAGGCGAAGCGCGGGTTCTCCAGCCCGGAGCGGAGGATCCCCGACATCCCGAGCATCGCCTGCACGCGCGTCGCGGGGTCGCCGGTGAAGTCGACGGCCGCCTGCCACAGGACGGCGTCGCCGAGCGGCGCCGCGGCGCGCGCGTGCTCCAGCCACGGGCCGAGCTGCGGATCGTCGGCCGCCGACGGCGGGGCGTTGGCGACCGTCACCGACAGCTCGAAGCCGCGGATCCGGTCCGACAGGTCGCGCACGATCGCTATCCGCTCCGGCGCGGCCTCGAAGTACGGCTCCAGCACCGCCCAGCGCTCCGGCGCGCGCCGCTCCGCCAGCAGCCGCCGGACCGCCTCGCGGTCGCCCGGGCGGACCTCGTCGAGACGGTGCTCGCCGGCGCCGTCCCACGAGAAGCCCCAGCGGATCGCCTCGTTCTCGACGAGGTGCGAGAGGTCGATCGAGAGCAGCTGGTGGCCGGCGACCGCCTTCGCGTGGAGATGGTCGGCGATCCGCCTGCGCAGGTCGCGCTCGCGTTCGCGGTCGCGGTGGCGGAGGTCGGCGTTGAGCGCCTTGCGGACCAGCTCGTGGAGCGCGATCCCCTCGCCCAGCGGCTCCGCGAAGGTGCGCTCGCGCAGCCACATGTACGCCTGCACGGCGTCGGCGTCCGGCAGCACCTCGCGCAGCAGGTCGATCGTCGTCACGCGCGCGATCGCCGCGACCGCGAGCGGACCGAGGTGCGGGCCGTCGATCTCGGCCTCGGCGAGCCGGCGGATCAGCGCCCGCACCAGCTCGGGCCGCTCGACCCCGTCGCCGCGCGCGGGCGCGACGGCGCCGTCGGCGGTCGCGGCGCTCGATCCGGAGCCGATCCCCGCGCCGAGCGCGTCGTCGCCGGCGAGCGCGAGCGCCAGCGGCGAGCCCTGCGCCCAGCCGATCAGCTCGCGCGTCCGCCGCTCGTCCTGCACGCCGTGCAGAGCCAGCAGCTCCTCGGCCTCCTGCGCGCTGAGCCCGCTCAGCTCGACCTGCACGGCGACGCTCTCCCAGCCGCCCTCCAGCCAGCCGCGGCCAGGCGGCTCGCGGCCGGCGATCACGACCAGCGCGCGCTCCGGCAGGCTCGGCACGACGGTGCCGCGCAGGTAGCCGTCGAGCGCCGTCATCTGCTCGTAGGTGTCGATCAGGATCAGCGGCTCCGGCTCCTCGCGGGCGGTCGCCAGCGCGGCGTCGAGCGCGCGCGGGGCAGGCGCCAGCTCGCGCCCCTCGACGAAGTGGGCGCGGCGGCCGCTGGCGCCGGCGCGGCGCGCCAGCTCGCGCAGCAGCGTCGACTTGCCGATCCCGCCGGGTCCGTGGATCAGGACGACGCTGGCGTCAGCCTCGCCGTCGAGGCAGCGCTCGAGGAACGCCAGCTCGACGCCGCGCCCCACGAATCTGCGCCGGTCGCGTTCGGCGAGCCGGGCTCCGATCGTCGCCATGCCGGGACCTTACGACGCAGGCACGCCATCCTCCACCCCAGGCTTCCGGCTTCTGGACGGACGGTCGGCCCGCGGACGGTCTCAGAAGAGGCCGAGCTGGTCCTGGCGGGCCTGCTGCGCCGCGGCCGCGGCGGCCGCCTCGGCGTCCGGCGCCGGCGTCACGGAGGTTTCGGGCGGCGGCGGCTCGCCGGCCGGCTCCGCGCCGGCCTCGGGCTCTGCCGGCGGCTCCGGCTCGAATTCCGGGACCGGTTCGAAGACCTCCGGCGCCGGCTGCTCGGGCAGCGGCGCCGCCAGCAGCTCCGGCAGCTGCGCGAAGTCGGCGCGCAGCGTGTCGAGCATGCTCGGCGTGTAGAGCGCGGCGGCCGGATGGTAGATCGGCAGCAGCGTGACGGCGCGACGGCCGAGCACCTGCACCTCCGCTCTGCCGTGGACCTTCGAGATCCCGGTCGGGTCGTCGCGCAGCAGCTTGGTGGAGAAGTTGCCGAGCGTGCAGATCACCTTCGGCTCGATCAGCTCGACCTGGCGGTGGAGGTAGTCGCGGCAGGTCTCGATCTCCGCCGGGCGCGGGTCGCGGTTGCCCGGCGGGCGGCACTTGAGCACGTTGGCGATGAAGACGTCGGCGCGTTCGAGCCCGACCTCCTGCAGCAGCTTGTCGAGCAGTCTGCCGGCCTGTCCGATGAACGGCAGGCCGCCGCGATCCTCGTTGGCGCCGGGCGCCTCGCCGACGAACATCAGGTCGGCGTCGGCGTTGCCGGCGCCGAAGACGACGGTCTGTCGGGTCTCCGAGAGCGGGCACTTCGTACAGGTGCTGGCCTCGCGCCAGACCTCCTTCAGCAGCTCGCGTCGCTCGACGGCGGTGGTCATCGCTTCCCGATGGTATTCACGTCGCCCGACGGCTGTACTACCATCTGCAGCGAGCCGTCACCCAAGGGGACGGACTGTCGTGTCTCATGTCGGATCAAACCTGCTGCTCGACCGGTATCTCATGCGGGAACTGGAACGGGAATCGGATCTCCCTGATCTCACGCGCATCCGCTGCGCGATCGTCGGTGCCGGCCGCCTCGGCCGAGCGCTCAGCTCCGCGCTGCGCGCGTCGGGGCTCGACGTCGACGGCCCGCTCGCACGCGGCGCCGACGGCGGCGCCGCCGAGATCGTGCTGCTGGCCGTGCCCGACGGCGAGATCGCCGCCGCCGCGGCCGCGATCGCCCCGCGCGCCGGCCGCCTGGTCGGCCACTGCTCCGGTGCCACGACGCTGGCGCCGCTGGCACCGCACACCGCCTTCTCGCTGCATCCGCTGATGACCGTCCCCGCCGCGGGCGCCGCGCCGTTCGCCGGCGCCAGCGCCGCCGTCGCGGGCGACGTCGAGCAGCCGCGCGCGCTGGCGGCCGCGACCGCGCTGGCGCTGGCGCTCGGGATGACGCCGATCGCCGTCGACGACAGCGATCGCGCCGCCTACCACGCGGCCGCCTCGATCGCCTCGAACTTCCTCGTCACGCTGGAGGCGGCGGCCGAGCGGCTCGCCGCGACCGCCGGGGTCGACCGCGCCGCGCTCGTACCGCTCGTGCGCGCGGCGCTGGAGAACTGGGCCGCGCTCGGCGGCGAGCGGGCGCTGACCGGCCCGATCGCCCGCGGCGACGAGGCGACCGTCGCGCGCCAGCGCGACGCCGTCGCGCAGCGGACACCGGAGCTGCTGGAGCTGTTCGATGCGCTGGCCGATTCCACGCGGCGGCTCGCGCGAGACGCCTCCCACCCCCTGACGCCCGCCGGGACGGCCTGATGGCGCTCCGCATCATTCGCACCGTCGAGGAGCTGCGCTCCCTCCTGCGCACCGAGCGGCTCGCCGAGCGCACGATCGGGCTCGTGCCGACGATGGGCGCCTTCCACGCCGGCCACCGCTCGCTGATGGAGCGCGCCGTGGCCGCCCATGACGTCACGGTCGTCTCGCTGTTCGTCAACCCGACCCAGTTCGCGCCGACCGACGACCTCGACGCCTACCCGCGCGACGAGCAGCGCGACGCCGAGGTCGCCGCCGGCGCCGGCGTCGACTACCTCTTCGCGCCGTCGGTCGACGAGGTCTACCCCGACGGCTTCGCGACGACGGTCAGCGTCGCCGGGGTCGCCGCGACGCTCGAGGGCGCCCACCGCCCCGGCCACTTCGACGGCGTCGCGACCGTCGTCTCCAAGCTGCTCAACATGGTGCAGCCGGACGTCGCCTACTTCGGCCAGAAGGACGCGCAGCAGGCGCTCGTGATCCGCCGCCTCGTGCGCGACCTCGACATCCCCGTGCGGATCGAGGTCTGCCCGACCGTGCGCGAGCCCGACGGCCTCGCGATGTCGAGCCGCAACGCCTACCTCGGCACCGACGACCGCGTCCGCGCGATCGCGCTGCGGCGCGCCCTCGACGCCGCCGAGGCGGCCGTCGCCGGCGGCCAGCGCGACGCCGCCGCCGTCGAGCGCGTCGCCCGCGCGGCGCTCGCCGAGTACGCGGTCGAGCCCGAGTACGTCGCGCTCGTCGCGACCGACACGCTTTCCCCCGTCGATCGTCTCGACGGCGAGGTGCTGCTGGCGCTCGCCGCGCGCGTCGGCCCCGCTCGCCTGATCGACAACACGATTCTGTCCACCACAGACGGAGCCCCGGTACCCGCATGATCCGCACCATGCTGAAGTCGAAGATCCACCGTGCGACCGTGACCGCGTCCGACCTGCACTACGTCGGCTCGATCACGATCGACCCGGATCTGCTCGAGGCATCCGACATCCTGGAGCACGAGCAGGTCGCCGTCGTCGACGTCGACAACGGCGCCCGCTTCGAGACGTACACGATCGCCGGCGAGCGCGGCTCCGGCGAGATCAAGGTCAACGGCGCCGCCGCCCGCCTCGTCCACCAC
>DATIOB010000746.1:0-1789 GCA_035473605.1 Conexibacter sp. | reverse complement strand
ACGCGCCAGGAGGCGCGTCGACACCAGCGTTGGGGCCGCGGCTACACGAGGCTCTCCACGGACCTCAATTGAAGCGTTGGCGAGCCTATCGCAGCGCGGGGACGCGCCGTCAAGGTTCTGTCGTGACGGGCCGGTCTACTGACCGGGAACCCAGAGCCGGCCGCTGCTCTGGGCCGAGCCCGGGCCGTCCGGTCTCTGCGGCGGCTGCGGCGCGGCGCCGGCGCCGGGACCGGGCGCGGCGCTGCCGCCGGGGCCGGGCTCGCCGGGAGCGGGCGCGCCCGGCGCCCCGCCCTGCTGCTCGGCGGCCTGCACGTAGACCATCTGCAGCTGCGACAGCGCGTCCTTGATCGGTCTCGCCTGCTCGGGGCCGGCGATCAGCTCGACGAGCGGCAGCAGGGCGCGCACGCCCTCGATCCCGACGCGGACCTGGTCGAGGTCGCGCTCTCTCTCGGTGCCGGGCATCATGCCGGCGCGCATGATCGCGACGTTGAGGATCGAGAGGGCCGACTCGAGCACGACCTGCTCGACGCGGACCTTCTTCAGCTCCTCCTGGAGGGCCGCCTGCATCTCGGCCTCGGTCGGCTGCTGCTGCGGATCATCGGTGCTCACACGATCGCCTCCTCGGCGTAGGTCTCGCGGGTGGCGCGGACGGTTGCGGCGTAGACCTCTTCGATGCCCGCTCCGGCGTCGATCATGCGCCGCTGGCGCTGGGCGCCGTTGAGCTCGGGCAGCACGACCTCGATCCCGAGCTCCGCGCGCATCGGCGCCGTCCAGCTCAGCAGCCGCTCCAGCGCCGCCTGGCCGGGGAACTCGACCGCGCGCTCGAGGTCGATCAGCGGGCCGTCGAGGCCGCGCCGGATCGCGCGCCACATGTTCTCTTCGACCAGCCGCGGCGCGGGATCGGCGAACGGCACGCCCTCCTCGACGTCGCGACCGGCCTGCGCGACGCAGGCGACGATCAGCGCGGCGAGCGCGTCGGACTCGGCGGCGGTCGACTGCGCGTCGCAGATGCGCACCTCGACGGTGCCGTAGGAGAGGTGCGGGCGGACCGACCACCAGACCTGCGTGTACTCGACGATCGAGTTCGTCCGTATGAGGAAGTCGAGGTAGTCGCTGAAGCCTCTCCAGGAGCCGAAGGCGTCGGGCACGCCGCAGCGCGGGAACGACTTCGTGAAGGTCTGCGTGCGCGCGGTGTGGAGGCCGGAGTCGCGGCCGTCGACATATGGCGAGTTGGCCGAGATCGCCAGCAGCAGCGGCAGCACCGGCCGCAGCCGGTCGCAGACCTGGACGGCGCGGTCCGCGCCTCTGACGCCGACGTGGACGTGCAGCGAGAAGGTGTTGTTGCGCCACGCGACGTACTTCAGCCCGTCCTCGACGCGGTGGTAGTGCTCCGTGTCGATGATGCGCTGGTCGCGGTAGTCGCTGAAGGGATGGGTGCCGGTCGCGCCGAGCGCGATCCCCTGCGCCTGCGCGAGCGCGAACAGGCGCTTGCGGTGCTCGCGCTGTCTCGCGAGCGCCTCGGCGAGGTCGCCGCCGCGCATCGAGCGGATCTCGATCTCGGAGGAGATCAGCTCGCCGGCGATCGACTCCGACAGCAGCGCGTCGTCCTGTGCGGCGTCGCGCAGCTGCTCGAAGCGCGGTGCCAGCGCGAGCGTGCCGGGGTCGAGGACGGCGAACTCCTCCTCCAGCCCGACGGTGAAGTCGGTCGACTGCTCGAAGACGAGCAGGGCGTTGTCGAGATCGATGCTCATGCGTTGTGGAAGGCCGCGGGATGCCGGGCTGCGGTCTG
>DATIOB010000745.1:0-14228 GCA_035473605.1 Conexibacter sp. | reverse complement strand
TCGACGTCGGCGGCTACGCCCACGTGATCGTCATGTGTTACGCCGAGCACCTCGACCCGCAGCGCGCCGACGCGCGCACGCTCGTCACGCTGCTGCACCTGCGCGACATCGCGGCGAGGCTCGACAGCGCGGTCTCGATCGTCAGCGAGATGCTCGACGACCGCAACCACGAGCTGGCGCAGGTGACCGAGGTCGACGACGTGATCGTCTCCGACAAGGTCCTGAGCCTGCTGCTGGCGCAGATCTCCGAGAACCGCCACCTCGCCGAGGTCTTCCGCATCCTGTTCGACGCCGACGGCTCCGAGATCTACCTGCGCGAGATGTCCGACTATGTCGAGACCGGTCGCGAGACCTCGTTCGCGACCGTCGTCGCGGCGGCGCGCGAGCGCGGCGAGAGCGCGCTCGGCCTGCGCCTCGCGGAGCTGGCGAACGATCCCGCCCACCGCTACGGGATGCGGCTCAACCCGGCCAAGTCGGCGCCGTACGTCCCGGCCGCCGGCGACCAGCTCGTCGTGCTCGCAGAGGACTGATCAATCAGGAGAGGCACACCGGCGTTTTTCTTACGCTGGTAGTTTCCGGAGCGATGCAGGAGCTTTCCCCCCGTGCCCGCGAGATCGTCGAGGTCGCTCGCGAGCTGTTGGAGCGCGAGGGCCCGGAAGGCGTCTCGATGCGGCGGATCGCCGCCCAGCTCGGCATCCGCGCGCCGTCGCTCTACGAGCACGTCGCCGACAAGCGCGCGCTCGAGAACGCGATCATCTCGCAGGCCTTCTTCGAGCAGGGCGCGCTGACCGCCGCCGCGGCCGCGCAGGCGCAGGTGAGCGGCGAGGACCCGATAAACGCGATCGGCGTCGCTTACCGCGGCTACGCGCTGGAGCATCCGCACGTCTACCGGCTGATGACCGACCACGGGCTCGACCGCGCGGCGCTCGTCGAAGGGGCCGAGGAGTTCGCCGGCGAGGCGCTGCGCCAGGCGGTCGGAGGCGACCTGACGCTGGCGCGCGTGCTGTGGGCCTTCGCTCACGGGATGATCATGCTGGAGCTGAACGACCGCTTCGCCGAGGGCAGCGACGCCGACCAGCTGTGGACGGCGGGCCTGACCGCCCTGCGCGCGAGCGCGACCGGCTGAGCCGAGCAGCTCAGCCGGTGAAGCGAGCTCGTCGGCTCAGCTGACGGCGATCTTCCAGGCGTCGTCCTCCTTGACGAGCTGGATCGTCGTCGCGCCGTCCTCGGAGTCGTCGAATCTGGCGGTCGCTCTCTCGCCGTCGACGGTGATCTCCTCGATCGTGACCTCGCTCGCTCTGTCGGCCGCGTCTCTGCCGAGTCTGACGCAGGCCTCCTTGCCGCCCAGCTCTCTGAGGTCGGCCGCGGTGACGTGGTCGCAGATCGCGACCGGGTCGGCGGCGACCGTCTCGATCATGCTCGTGATCTGATCCTCGTCGGAGTTCGAGTCCGAGTCGCTGCCGCCGCAGGCTCCGAGCGCGAGGGCGGGAAGCGTCAGCAGCAGGGCGGTCATCGTGCGGGCCTTGAACATGGGGTCCGTTCCGGAGAGCCGCGCCCGGTGCGCGGCGGTGATCGGGTCATCGGCCGCACCGGGAGCGAACTCCAGCGTTCTGGTGCGAGAGCGGGCGCGCCACCGCTCACTGCACAGCTTCACCCGCGGGAGCGGAAGGCGACGACGCGCTACTTCTCCGTGGCAGCCCCGTTGTCAGTGGCATGCGCCTCCTTCGGCTGACCCCGCTCCTGCTCGCGCTCGCCCTGCTGCTGCCGCCGGCCGCCGCGAGCGGCTCGACGATCTCGCTGACGTTCGGCGAGGAGGAGGTGCCGAAGGGCGCGCCGGTGCGGATCGCGACGGTGCTGTGGCAGGCCGCGGCGGGCGAGGCGAACGCCGGCGAGCTGCGCTTCGGCCCCGGCGAGATCGCCGTGCGCGACGCGGGCGCGCCGATCGCCGCCGGCAGCGGCTGCGCGGCCGCCGCCGACGGCTGGGTCGCCTGCTCGCTCGGCGCCAGCCCGCGCAACACCGCCGTCCGCGTCGACCTCGGCGACGGCGACGATGCGCTGCGCACCGCGGGCGACGGCAGCCACGTGCTGACGATCTCCGGTGGCGCCGGCGACGACCGCATCGAGGCGATCGCGCCCGAGACCTTCCCGACGCTCGCCGGCGGGCCCGGCGACGACACGCTGATCGGCGGCCCCCAGCGCGACCTCCTGCGCGGCGAGGAGGGCGCCGACCGCCTCTTCGGCAACGGCGGCTACGACAGGCTGACCGGGGACCCGTACGCGGGACCGTTCGCCGACGACCTGCTCGACGGCGGCCCCGGCGGCGACGAGGCCGACTACTCGGTGCGCGAGCAGGCGGTCGCCGTCGACCTCGCCGCCGGCGTCGGCGGCAGCGCCGGCGAGCGCGACACGCTGACGGCGATCGAGAACGTCAGCGGCGGCGACCGCGCTGACGTGCTGCGCGGCGACGACGGCCCCAACGAGCTGAGCGGCTACGGCCACCAGCGCGGCGGCCTCGAGCTGATCGACGGCCGCGGCGGCGACGACCGGCTCGACAGCAGCGGCAGCGGACAGGCGCGGCTCGACGGCGGCGACGGCGACGACCGCATCGACGGCGGCGGCCGCATCACCGCGCTCGGCGGCGCCGGGAACGACCGGCTCAGCGACACGAGCGGCCTGCGCTCGTGCGGTCCCGGGCGCGATCGCGTCGCGCTCGACGGCTTCTCCCGCGCGATCGTCGCGACCGACTGCGAGCGGGTCGACCTCCCGCCCTTCTTCGTCACGCAGCTGCATTTCGCGCGGCGCGCCGTCAGGCTGACGCTGAGAGCGGACGCGATCTATCCGCGCTCGTGCCAGGTGCGGGCGCGGCTGCGGCAGCCCGGCGCGCGGGCCGGAGCGGTGCTGGCGGCGCGCACGCTGCGCGGTCCGCGCGGCCGCCCGCTGCGCGTCGTGCTCGCCGCGCCGCGAGCGCTGCCGCCGCGCGTGCGCGTCGAGCTGCGCGCGTTCGCGTGCAGAGGGGAGCTGCGGCGCGGCGCCGAGGACGAGCCGCCCGCCTCGTTCCCGCTGCAGCGCGCGCCGGTCGCTCAGGTGCCGACGCCGGCGCAGGCGCCCTGAGCGGCCGCGCTCCCGCCATACCGCCGTCCCACCGTGTCGTGTGCGCGACAGCGGGTACCAGGAAGACATGGGTGAACGGCAGCAGCGCGAGCCTCGCGACGTGAGATCGGCCGATCCCTCCCTCTCACCCGAGGCCAATCGGATCCTCACCGACGAGCTGCGCGAGGTGATCGGCAGCGACACCGCCGAGGTCCCGGTCGGACGCGCGCGCGTCGCGGGCGCCAGTCACGGCGGCCGCTCGCGCCTGTTCATCGGCGTCAGCGACAACCGCGTCCTGTTCGGCAGCCTCTTCTTCGTCGCGCTCGTGATCGGCGCCGTGCTCGCGATCACGACCGGCTCGTGGTGGCTGCTGCCGCTGGCGGTCGGCCTCGACCTGCTCGGCACGGTCGTCGTCGCGACGCTGGTGCTGGGCCTCACGACCGAGGTCGAGCACGTCGACCCCAGCTCGGCGGTGCGGCTGCAGGAGGAGGGCGTCGAGGATCCCGACCGGCTCTTCAGCGAGCTGGTCGAGGAGTTCGCGCCCGAGGACGAGCAGGCGCGCGACGAGGCCGAACAGCGCCGCAGAGTGACGCCGTCGAGACGCAGCAGACCCGTCGGACCCTGATCTGGGGCCCGCGATCACGGCCGAGCCGGCCTCTGTGAGCGACCTCACAGAGCTCAAAACCTCACCATCCCGCCGGAATGCTGGTCATCGTGCGGTCATTTCGTCCAGTTCCACACCGAACACATACACCTGCTTGAACGAAGTTCCCGATACTGCTCCCATGGCTTCGGCCCGCCCATTCCTTCGCCTCGTCCCCTCGACCACCGAGGAGGCCCGCCCCGCACAGTGGTTCTGCGGCCACTGCGGCTCGGTGACGAGCGAGACCCCCGCGCCGATCGCCCGCGTCTGCGGCGACTGCGACCTGGGTCTGCTGATGGAGGCGAGCGCCGAGCTGGTCCCCCGGCCGCGTGAGCCGTTCCTGATCGTCGACGCGTCGCTGTCGGTGCGCGCGCTCTCCGCCGAGGCGCAGCGCTTCCTCGCCGTCGACGAGGGCGACGCCGTCGAGCGGCCCGTCACCGAGCTGCTGACGCCCGCCGACGCCGAGGCCGCCAGCGCCGACGGCTTCGCGACGGCGATCATGCACGCCGCCGCGGGCGACGACGAGCTGCGCCGCCTGACGGTGCGCCCGGTCAACGTCTTCGGCGTGCGGATGGCGATGCGCGTCGGCGTCTGCGGCCCGCCGCGCGCCGCCCTGCTCGTCCTGGAGTAGCCGAGGTCGCTCGGCAGCCGCGGCGCTGAGCGCGCCGCTCAGCTGCCGACCATGCGCAGCACGGCGGGCAGGTCCGGATAGCCGGACGAGGCCCAGCCGGAACGCTGGAGCGCCTGCATCTGCGCCTCGGGCGACTGCCCAGCGCTGCCCAGGATCGACTGCACGCCGGCGCTCGCCTTGCCGTAGCCGTCGACCGTGTCCTCGCCCTTGAGCCAGCCGGCGGTCGCATGCGCGGCGCTGGCCGGATCGGACCAGACCGACGCCGAGGCGCCGTAGGTGGCCGAGTCGGTGTAGCCGATGTTGAGCCAGTTGTGGTTGCCGGCCGACTCGCGCGAGGTGGCGGCGCCGCCAGACTGCTCGGCGAGCATCCAGGCGGCGATCACCTGCGGGTTCATGCCGGTCTCGGCCGCGAGCTGGGTCGCGAAGGTGCGCTGACCGGGCGTCAGGTAGCCGGCCGCTCTCGCCGACAGCTGCCCGGTCGTGCCCGCGAGCACGTTGGAGAAGCTCGTCGGCGCGACGCCGGTCGGGCTCGTCATGCCGGTCGTCGCGGTCACCGGGTAGGCGGCGTTGGGCGCGTAGGCCGAGGCGGTCGCCAGCGGGGCGTTCGTCGCCGTCGTCTGCTGCACCGGCTGAGCGGCGTTCGCCGAGGCGGCCCCGTTGAGGGGCTCGATCATCGACTGGATCTGGCTGATGCGAGCGATCGCGGCGTCAAGGCTCATACGCTCCCCCGGTCATCGGCGCCGGGCGCCGCGGCTTGAGCTGACCTCAGTCGACGTAGGTCAGCAGCCGCACCAGCTCGAACGGCGCCGTCGGCGCGGCGCTCGCCGGCTCGATCACGACCGTCACCGGCACCTGGGTCACGTTCGGATCCAGCAGCAGCGGCTGCAAGGCTTCGGTCGCCGTCAGGGTGCGCGTCTGCGGTGCCAGCGGGTGACGCAGGCGGCGGTCGAAGTCGTCGGAGTAGCGGGCGCGCGGGTCGCAGTGCCCGTCGTCGTCGCCGTAGCAGCCGCCGTGGCCGAAGACCGAGTAGAAGCCGGCGTAGCCGTGGGCGCTGTCGCGCACCGTTCTGAGCGTCGCGTTCTCGCGCCCGAGGAAGACGTGGACGACGTACGACGGGCCGGCGTGGTCGACGCCGTGGAAGACCAGATCGGCCCGTCTGACGTCGTCGCGGTCGGCGAAGGTCGGCAGCTCCAGCGGCGCGGTCGAGAAGCGCGTCATCTGACCGCCACCGCGGCGGAGGCCGTGCTGACGGCGTAGTCGTAGCCGAGCGCGGTCACGTCGAGCGTCTGGCGGACCGTCATGCGGAACGGCGGCAGCGCGTCGTCGACGATGCTCGCCGGCGGGCGGCCGCCGGGGTTGCGCAGCTGCCACAGCCGCCAGAGGCGGTCGATCATCGTGTGATGCGCCCAGAAGATCGGGTCGAAGGCGGCGAACGGGACCTCGCTCATGTGCCCGCCGACCCACACGTGGACGTCGTTGTGGAGCCCCTCGACCGCCTCGCTGAAGTCGAGGAAGTCGCCCGCTCTGAGCGCCGCCTCGACCTGCGCCGCGCTCGGCAGCGGCACGCCGAGCGCGCCCGGTCGTCGGAACGTTCTCGACGCGGACGAGACTCTCGCGTCGCCGAACCCTCTGCCCTGTCTGCGCGCGAGCGGATCGACGGCCGCGCTCAGCAGCGGGTTGGGCGCTCTCGCCGTCCCTCTGGCGGCGAACGGTCTCGGCAGCGCGCCGGCGGCGCCGGGCGGCGTCCGCCAATCCCACCAGGTCAGCATCGCGTCGCGGTTGCGATCGCGCAGCGCGCGCTCGAAGAAGTAGAGGTAGGCGCGGTGCCACGGCAGGAAGTACGGGGTCCCGTGGGCGTTGTCGCAGCCGATCGGCAGGGGCAGGCCATGGATGCCGGCGTAGAAGCCGTAGCCGCGGTCGTCGCTGAGCGCCTGCGCGCGTGTGAAGGCGTCGCTGAGCGCACCGAGCTGCCCCGCTGTCAGCCGATCGGCGTTGCGGCGGGAGCGCAGCGGCGTCGCCACTCTGCCCGCGTTGATCGTCCCGGTTCCCATTCGAGACGATCCTAACTTTTCCAGTCGATCGCGTTCAACGGGTTGAACAGAGCTGGCGCACGCGCGGCCGACGCCGACTGCGCGCCGGCACCGCGCCGCGCATGCCGGTAGCGTCACTGTGATGATCGAAGCCGCCGCCCCCGCCGAACCGCGGAGAGTCGACAAGCCGTGGGGCCACGAGTTGTGGTTCGCCCACACCGAGCACTACGCCGGCAAGCTGCTGGTCGTCCGCGCCGGCCATCGCCTCTCGCTCCAGTACCACCGCGAGAAGGACGAAAGCTGTTACCTGATGAGCGGCAGGCTGCTGCTCGTGCAGGGCCCGAGCGTCGACCAGCTCGAGGAGATCGTGCTCGAGCCGGGCGTGCGCTGGCGCAACACGCCCGGCGTCGTCCACACGATCGAGGCGATCGAGGACGCGACCGTGCTCGAGGTCTCGACACCGCAGCTCGACGACGTCGTGCGGCTCGACGACCGCTACGGCCGCAGAGACGCGCAGCCGTAGGACTGCGAGCGCCCGCAGCCGTGGCGCCGCGGGCGCGCTGACTCAGACGCGCGCCTCGCTCCAGAGCGCGTCGATTTCGTCGCGCGCGGCGGCGAGGCTCTCCGCCGCGAGCCCGCGCAGGTGCTCCATCGCCGGGTTGACGTCGGCGAGCGTCAGCTCCGCGATGATGAAGCGCGGCTCGATGCCGGTCAGCGCGAGACCGTGCGGCAGCCACGCTTCACCGTGGTCCCAGCCCTCGCGCGGGGTGCCCGGGGCGTAGCCGCCGCCGCGCGACTCCAGCACGATCAGCTCGGCGTCGGCGAGCAGGCCGTCGCCGCCGGCCGGGTCGGTCGAGAGGCCCGGGAAGAGGACGTGGTCGACCCATGCCTTGACCGTCGACGGCGCGCCGAAGTTGTAGATCGGCAGGCCGAGCAGGACCGTGTCGGCCGCCTTGATCTCGTCGATCAGCTGCTTTGAGAGCGCGAACGCCGCCGCCTGCGCCGGCGTGTGCTGCTCGGCGGGGACGGCGCGCGCCAGCAGGTGATCGGTGCCGAGATGCGGCAGCGGGTCGGCCGCGAGGTCGCGGTAGGTGACCGTGCCGTCGGGGTGGGCGGCCTTCCAGCGCTCGGCGGCGCGCGCGGTCAGCGAACGACTGACGGAGCGGTCGCCCTGGATGCTGGCGTCGATCTGCAGGAGATGCGGCATGTGTGAACCTCGCAAATGATTTGTGTAGAGCAAACTAGTTGCAGTGTAGGACACGTTGGCCGCCTTCGTAGACTTGACGGTGTGGCCGTCGCCCCCTCCCACTCCTCCACCGCGCTGCTCGACCACCTCGCGCGCATCTCACGAGCGCACACCGAGGCGACGCTCGGCGCGCTCGGACTGCGGCCGCGCCACCTCGTCACGCTCACCGTGCTGCGCCAGCACGCGCCCGCGACGCAGCAGGCGCTCGCGCAGCAGCTCGCGATCGACCGCACCAACCTCGTCGGCCTGCTCAACGAGCTGGAGTCGGCGGGGCTGATCGCGCGCCGCCGCTCCGAGGCCGACCGTCGCCGTCACATCGTCGAGCTGACGCCGGCCGGCGAGCGCATGCTCGACAGAGCCGAGCGCGCGATCGAGACAGCCGAGGCCGAGCTGCTGCAGGGCCTCAGCGAGCAGGAGCGCGGCACGCTCTACGAGCTGCTGCAGCGCGCGACCGCCGGCCACATGCTCGACTGCGCCGCTGCCGCCGATCTGCGCAGCGACGCCGCGGCCTGCATCGAGGCCGACAGCCCCGCCTAGGTCACAGCTTCGCGGCTCCAGTTCTCGCGGCAGCTGCCGAGGACCAGAGGGTGGCGACCGCGGTCGCCATGACCACGCCTAGCGGAGTCGGCACCGCAGCGTCGAACCAACAAGCTGTGTCACAGACCTCGATCGTCCTCCGCTTCGTCTCCGCCGCGCTCGTGCTGGTCGCGCTCCTCGTCGCGCTGGGCGGCTGCGGCGGCTCGAGCGGCGGTGACGGCGAGACGGCGGCGGCCGCCGGGCGCGATCCGCTCGGCAGCGGCAGAGCGGTGACGCTCGCCTTCGGCGGCGACGTGCACTTCGAGGAGGGGCTGAAGGCGCGGCTTGCGGCCGATCCGAAGACCGCCCTGGAGCCGCTGAAGCAGTTGCTGAAGGGCGCCGACGTCGCGATGGTCAACCTCGAGACGGCGGTCACCGACGACGGCAGCTGTCCTTCCAGACAGGCGAAGCAGTTCACCTTCGCGACGACGCCGAGCGCGTTCACGGCGTTGAGAGCGGCCGGCGTGACGGTCACGACGATGGCCAACAACCACGGCCTCGACTGCGGGCGCGAGGGGCTGGAGCAGACGCTCGCCGCCGACGCGAGCGCGAGGCTGCCGCTGATCGGCGTCGGAGCCGACCGCGACGCCGCCTTCAAGCCCTACACGGTCGAGAAGAACGGTCAGCGGATCGCGATCGTCGCCGCCTCGC
The DNA here is from genome assembly GCA_035473605.1 of Conexibacter sp. Lineage (GTDB taxonomy): Bacteria > Actinomycetota > Thermoleophilia > Solirubrobacterales > Solirubrobacteraceae > Conexibacter. Next base: position 5,361 of record DATIOB010000745.1, on the reverse strand, counting down.
AGGTGCTCGACGACAACCTCAAGGGCGAGTGGATGGCGACCGACGACGCGGCCGGGATGGCGACCGCCCGCGACCTCGGCGGGCTCGTCAGAGCGGTGCGCGACGCGCGCGCCACGGCCGACACCGTCGTCGTCTACCTGCACTGGGGCACCGAGCTGCAGCAGTGCCCCAACACCCAGCAGCCGCAGCTCGCGAGACTGCTCGCGACCGCCGGAGCCGACCTGCTCGTCGGCTCCCACGCGCACGTGCTGCTCGGCGCCGGCTACCTCGGCCGCACCTACGTCGCCTACGGTCTCGGCAACCTCGCCTTCTACGCGAAGGAGCCGCCGCGCACCTCCAGCGGCGCTCTCCACGTGACGGTCACCGGCCGCCGCATCGACCGCGCCGCCTGGCGCCCCGCCCTGATCTCCGACGGCGCGCCGATCCCTCTCACCGGCGCCGACCGCACCGCCGCTATCCGCGACTGGCGCAGACTGCGCGACTGCACCGGCCTCGCCCGCCAGGCGAGCGGGGACTACCTCAGCACGGAGAAATAGGCGCGGCGACACACGGACTTGGCGGACCACGGAGCCGGCGCGGCGGCGTACGCTTCGGCGCAGATGCTGAGACCAGGCAAGGAGGCAGGTCGGCTGGTCGGTCGCGCGGCGGAGCTGGAACGGCTGCGCGCGTTGATCGATCGCGCGCGCGGCGGGCGCGGCGGGTCGCTCGTCGTCGAGGGGCCGCCCGGCGTCGGCAAGAGCGCGCTGCTGCGGGCGCTGGAGGGACCGGACCTGCTGGTGCTGAGCACGACCGGCGTCGAGAGCGAGGTCGGACTGCCGTTCGCCGGGCTGGCGGAGCTGCTGGCGCCGGTGCTCGCCCACGGCGACGGGCTGCCGGACGCGCAGCGAGCGGCGCTGCGGGCCGCGCTGGCGCTCGACGCGCCGGCCGGGGCCGAACGGGTGCTGGTGCTGCAGGCGCTGGTCGCGCTGCTGGAGGCGGCGGCGAGCGGGCGGGCGCTGCTGCTGCTCGTCGACGACGTGCAGTGGCTCGACCCCTCCTCACAAGAGGCGATCGCCTTCCTCGCCCGCCGTGCCGAGCGGCTGCCGCTGGCGCTCGTCGCGGTCCGCTCGCTGCGCGGCGAGCCGCACGCGCCGTGGCCGGAGGTGCCGCGGCTGCGACTGCCCGATCTCGCGCGCGACGACGCGCTCGCGCTGGCGCGCGCCGGCGGGCTGGCGCCGGCCGTCGCCGAGGCGCTGGTCGACGCCGTCGGCGGCAACCCGCTCGCGCTCGTCGAGGCGCCGGCCGAGCTGTCGGCGGCGCAGCGCGACGGCGTCGCGGCGCTGCCCGACGCGCTGCCGACCGGCGAGCGGCTGCGGCGCGCCTACGCAAGCCGCGTCGCGGCGCTGCCGCAGGCGACCGGTGCCGCGCTGCTGCTCGCCGCCGCCAGCTTCGACGGCGACACCGCGACGATGGTGCGGGCGCTCGCGGCCGGCGGGCCCGAGGCATCGCCCGGCGCGGCTGACGCAGAGCGCGGCGCGACCGGCGCGAAGCGGGGCGCGGACGATGCAGAGCGCGGCGCGCCCGGCGCGAAGCGTGGAACGGATGACGCAGAGCGCAACTCGCCTGACGCCGCCGCCCTCTTCGAGCCGGCCGAACGGGCTGGGCTGATCGCGCTGGAGGCGACGCGCGTGCGCTTCACCCATCCGCTCGTGCGCACCGCCGTCTTCGATGCCGCCGGCCCCGGCCGGCGGCGCGCGGCCCATCGCGCACTCGCCGCCGCCAGCGCGCCCGACGCGCGCGCATGGCATCTGGCCGCCGCCGCGACCGCGCCCGACGAACAGCTCGCGGCGGCGTTGGAGACGCTCGGCCACGAGGCGCGCGAGCGTGGCGCGACCGCCACCGCGATCGCCGTCTTCGAGCGCGCCGCGCAGCTCAGCCCCGAGCCGGCGCAGGCCGCCGCGCGCACGATCGCGGCCGCCGGCACGGCGACCGTCGCGAGTCAGCCGGCGCGCGCGAGAGCGCTGATCGAGGCGCTGCTGCCGACGCTCGACGATCCGCTCACGCGCGCCGACGCGCAGTTCGTGCGCGGCGCCGCGATGCTGCAGAGCGGCCATCCGCAGGACGCGTACACGCTGCTGGAGGACGAGGCCGCGCGGATCGCCGTGCGCGACCCGACCCGCGCGGCGCTGCTGCTGACGCAGGCAAGCGTCGCGGTGATGGCGTCAGGGCCGGTGCAGCGGCTCGCGGAGCTGGCCGCGCAGGCGCAGACGCTCGCGCCGGAGTGGGTCGCGCACGCCCCCGCCGTGCTCCGCGCCGAGGCGCTCTCGGGGCTCGGCGACCATCGCCGCGCGAAGGCGCTGCTGACCGAGCACGCGCGAGCGCTGCACGACGCCGACCCGGTCGGCCCCGGTCACGAGGTCGTGTCGATCGCGGCGCTGAGCATGATCTGGATGGAGCAGTACGACGACGCCCAGCGGCTGCTCCTGCGGCTCGTCGAGACGGCCCGCGCGAAGGGCGCCGTCTCCGCGCTCGCGCTGCCGCTGGCGGTGCTCGCGACGGTCCACATACGGCGCGCCGAGTTCGACGTCGCGGCCGAGCTGGCCGGCGAGGCGGCCGCGCTCTCCGATGCCGGCCTCGAGGGCTGGATCCGCGCGCTCGCGCTGACCGCCGCCGCCTTCGTCGACGCCCACCGCGGCGACGCCGAGCCTTGCCGCGCCCGCTCCGCCACCGTGCTGGAGCTGAGCGCCGGGCTGGGGATGACCTCGACCGCCGCGACCGGCGAGCAGGCGCTGGGGATGCTCGCGCTGGGACTCGGCGAGACCGAGACGGCGATCGCCCACCTCGAGCGAGCGCGCGCGCACACCGAGCGGTTCGGCTCGCGCGATCCCTCCTTCCTCTACACCTCCGGCGACCTCGTCGACGCCTACGTGCGGACCGGTCGCGACGACGACGCGCGCCTGATCGCGGCCGAGCTGGCCGCCGGCGCCGAGCTGACCGGCGGCGCCTGGGCGGCGGCCGCGGCCGCGCGCAGCCGCGGCCTGCTCGACGGCGACGAGCGGATCGACGGCCACCTCGCCGTCGCGCTCGCGGCGCATGCGCGGATCGACTCGCCGTTCGAGCTGGCGCGGACCCGGCTCTGCTTCGGCGAGCGGCTGCGACGCGCCCGCCGCCGCGCCGACGCGCGCGCGCTGCTGGAGTCCGCGCACGCCAGCTTCACCGCCTTCGGCACGACCGGGTGGGCACAGCGGGCGGCCGCCGAGCTGGCCGCGACCGGCCTGCAGCGCGACGGCGACGCGGCCGCCGAGCCCACCGGCGCCGACGAGCTGACCGCGCGCGAGCAGGCGGTCTGCGAGCTGGTCGCGGGCGGCGCGACCAACCGCGAGGCGGCGACCGCGCTGTTCCTCTCGCCGCGCACCGTCGAGCACCACCTGCGCCAGGCCTACCGCAAGCTCGGCGTCCGCTCGCGCACCGAGCTGGCGGTCCGCTGGCGCGAGCTGGGGTAGAGCACCTCCCAGATGTTCCGCCGTTGTCTGCTCGTCGTGCTGTTGTTGTTCGTCGTCGGCTGTGGCGGCGACAAGGGTGAGACCGCGACGACGACCCCCACCTACGCCAACCCCGTGATCGCCGGCCAGCAGCCCGATCCGACGGTCGTGCGCGACGGCGAGGATTTCCTGCTCGCGACGACGAGCCGCGCATGGGCGCCGATCTTCCCGCTCTTCCGCTCGCGCGACCTCGTCAACTGGGAGCGGATCGGCGCGCTGCTGCCGCGCGCGCCGACGTGGTCTGCGGCGCCGTACTGGGCACCGGAGCTGACCCGCTTCGACGGCCAGCCGCGCGCCTACTACACGGCGCGGCTGCGGCGCGACCGCTCGCGCGCCTGCATCGGGGTCGCGACGGCCCGCCGCGCCGCCGGCCCCTACCGCGACCTCGGACGGCCGCTGACGTGCCCGCCGAGCGGCGCGATCGACGCGTTCGTCGCGCGCGACGAGGACGGCGATCCGTACCTGATCTACCGCCGCTACCGCGACGGCGGCGGCATCTGGGCGCGTGCGCTGCGGGCCGACGGCCTCGCGGTGCAGGGCCGCGAGCACCTGCTGCTGCCGGTGACCCCCGCCGACGAGGGGGTCGTCGAAGGACCGGAGCTGCTGCGCCGCGACGGGCGCTTCGTGCTGCTGTTCGCCGCGGGCGGCTGCTGCAGACCGCCGTGCGACTACCGCGAGGCGGCCGCGCGCGCCGACAGGCTGCTGGGACCGTACGAGCGGGCGCCGCGGCTGGTGCTGCGGGACGGTCCGACGCTGCGCTGCAACGGCCATGGGACGACCGTCGGCGACGGCCGCGGGCGGCGCTGGCTGCTGCACCACGGCGTGCTCGCCGACGACCCCGTCAACGTCCGCCGCAGCACGCTGCTGGAGCCGCTGCACTGGGACGGCGACGGCTGGCCCGTGGCGGGCGACGACGGCCTGCCGGTGGAGCGGGGCGCCGCGCCGCTCGGCGTCGCGCAGCGGCCGCCGGCGCCGACGACGCCCGACCTCACGACGCCCGCGCTCGACCCGGCCTGGGAGTGGCCGTGGGATCGGCCGGCGCGCGCGGTCCAGCGCGCCGGGCGGATCGAGCTGCGCGGCGAGCCGGGCGGCGCGGTGCTCGCACGGCAGGTCCTGCCGGCGACCGACCAGCGCGCGCAGGTCGTGGTCGAGCGGCACGACTGCGCGGCCGGGATCGCCGGCGTCGAGGGCGGCCAGGACGCCGGCATCGTGCACGGGATCGAGCTGCTGCCGGGCGGACGCAGCGTGCGCGTCTGGCAGGGTCCGACCGGCGGCGGGCCGGGCCGGACGCTGGCGACGGCGGTGGTGGCCGACCTCGGCGACCCGCCCGAGCTTACGGTCCTGATCGACGACTCGCAGACGCTCCGCTTCGCCGTGAACGGGCGGCCGCTGCCCGTCACCGCGACGACCTCGGAGAACCAGCGCGCCATCCGGGTCGGGCTCACCTGCCGCGGCCCGCGCGCCAGCGGCGCGACGTTCGGCGCGCTCGCGATCGTGCCGTGAGAAGCTGCCCCGCATGACGACCGACGCGCTGCTCGGCGACGACTTCGAGACGCGCCTGCTGCCGCTCGCGCCCGACGCCGAGGGTGAGCAGCACGCGACGCTGATCCGCCTGCGCCCGGGCGCGGACGCCGACGCGGCCGCACCGCCGACCCGCGCCGTCCTCTACGTGCACGGCTTCGTCGACTACTTCTTCCAGCGCGAGCTGGCCGCCTTCTACCGCGACCGCGGCTTCGCCTTCTACGCGCTCGACCTGCGCAAGTCGGGCCGCTCGCTGCTGCCGCACCAGACGCCGTACTTCGTCCGCAGCGTCGCCGAGTGGTACGAGGAGCTGGACGCG
>DATIOB010000744.1:0-5067 GCA_035473605.1 Conexibacter sp. | reverse complement strand
GGCGCCAGCACGACGACGGCGACGGTGACGATCAGAGACGGCAGCGCGCAGCCGGTCGTCGGCGAGACGGTGGCGATCGCTGCCAGCGGCGGCCAGGCGGTCGGCGCGGTGACCGACCACGGCGACGGCACCTACACGGCGACGATCACCGCGACGGCGAGAGCCGAAAGCGCGACGATCAGAGCGAGCGCCGGCGCGCTCTCGGCGCAGAGAGCGCTGACGCAGCGACACGGCCCGGCGGCCAGAGCGGTGCTGGCGCTGGCGCCGGCGACGCTCGTCGCCGACGGCTCGAGCACGACCGACGCGACCGTGACGGTGACCGACGCGCACGGCAACGCCGTGCCGGGCGAGACGGTGACGCTGGAGAGCGACGGCGGCCAGCAGCTCGGCGCGGTCAGCGACCAGGGCGACGGTTCCTACACGGCGACGATCACCGCCACCACGAGATCCGGCAGCGCGACGATCACCGCGAGATCGGGGTCGCTCTCCGCCACGGCGACGCTGACGCAGACGCCCGGGCCGGCGACGCAGCTGACGCTGGCGCTCGACCCGTCGACGCTCGTCGCGAACGGATCGAGCACGACGACCGCGACCGTGACGGTGCGCGACCTCAACGACAACCCGGTCCCCGGCGAGACGGTGACGGTCGGCAGCGACGGCGAGCAGCAGGTCGGCGCGGTCACCGACAACGACGACGGCAGCTACACGGCGACGATCGCGGCGACGACGAGCGTCGGCAGCGCGACGATCGCGGCCGCCGCCGGCGCCCTCTCCGACAGCGCGACGCTGACGCAGGTCGCGGGCGAGGCGGCGCAGGTCGAGGTCGCGCTCGACCCGGCGACGATCGTCGCCGACGGCGAGGCGACGACGGTCGCGACAGCGACGGTCGAGGATGCTCACGGCAACGCCGTCAGCGGCGACGCGCTCACCTTCGCGGCCGACGGCGGCCAGCAGCTCGGCGCTGTGACCGACCACGGTGACGGCACCTACAGCGCGACGGTCACCGCGACGACGAGAGCGGGCGGCGCGGCGATCGAGGCGACCGACGGCTCGGTCGACCCGGCCGTGCGCGGCAGCGCGACGCTGACGCAGACGCCGGGCGCGGCGGCGCAGATCGCGCTGACGCTGAGCCCGGCCGAGCTGCTCGCCGACGGCAGCGCGCGCACGACGGCGACGGTCCTCGTCAGCGATGCGCACGGCAACCGGCCGGCGGCGGATGCCGGCGAGGTCGTGCTGGCGAGCGACGGCGGCCAGGCGATCGCTCCCGTGAGCGACCACGGCGACGGCAGTCACACGGCCGAGATCACCGCGACGACGACCGCCGGCAGCTCGACGATCAGCGCGACCGCCGGCACGCTGCGCGCGAGCGCGCAGCTGACGCAGACGGCGCTGCCCGTGCCGCCCGCTCCGCCGACGCCTCCCGGTGGTGGCGGAGACGACGGCGGACGTGGAACGCCGCCCGGCGGGGCCGGCGGCGGAACTCCGCCGCCCGGCAACGGCGGCGGAGGCAGCGGCGGCACGCCCGGCGGCGGCGACGGCGGCAGATCGGCGCCGGCCAACGGCGTCACGATCGCCGCGCTGCGGATCAGCGCCGGCGGCCGCGCGAGCGCGCGGTTGGCGCTGCCGGCGGGCGGCCGGATCGAGCTGCGGGCGACCGCGACCGCGGGCGGTCGCAGCATCGTGGTCGCGCGCGTGAGTCGGCGCGTGACGCGCGGCGCAACGGTGCGGCTGACGGCGAAGCCGACCGCGCGCGGCATCAGGTGGCTGCAGCAGCAGCGGCGTCAGGCTGCGCAGCGGGGAAAGCGGCGGCCGCTGACCGTGACGGTCGTGGTGACCTACCGTCCGGCCGGCGGCAGAGCGCAGACCGTGCGGATGAGCGGCGTGCGGATCGGCGGCAGAGCAGTGCGCCCTGCCGCCGGTCGCTCAGGCGTTACGCAACCTGGACGTTGACGGCCTTCGGGCCCTTGTCGCTGGGCTCGGAGTCGTACGTCACCTTGGCGCCCTCGGCGAGCGAGCGGTAGCCGTCGCCGATGATCGCGCTGTGGTGGACGAACAGGTCCTTCGACTGATCGTCGGGCGTGATGAAGCCGAAGCCCTTGTCGTCGTTGAACCACTTCACGGTTCCGCTGGCCATCTGTACTTCCTCCGGTGCTGTGTGCAGGGCGGACGCGGAGGGTGCTGGAGGGCAACGACTACGAGCGCTGGGCACTGATTGGCCGGATCGTGGAGATCCAGCTCGGAGCGGCACCGTATCACGGTGAGACGGTGCCGCCTTGGCGCGCTCCCGCGCCCTCAGCGCTTCGGCGCCGCGGTCCAGTCGGCCTTGCGCGTGCAGGTGCCGGTCGAGAAGCCGACGTCGTAGTCGATCTTCCCGCCCACGACTCTGCTGCCGGAGAAGCGGCCGCTGACGAGGATGCGGACGTCTCTCACCCGTCTGGTCGGTCTCGTGTAGACGCTTCTGAAGCTGCCGTCGCGCGCGATCGTCATCGCCGGCATCGTCTGCGTGATCAGCTCGACGCGGACCGGCAGCGAGGCGCAGACGACGTTCATCGTCACGCGCCAGCCCGTCAGCCGGCGTCTGTCCCTGGAGACGGTGAAGTGGACGACGCCGCTGTCGGTGACGTTGTCGGCGACCAGCTTGCCGGCGTATCTGCCGGCGGCCGGCGCGGCGCTCGCCGGGGCGGCGGCGGTCAGCAGGAGCGCCGCGAGCGCGGCGAGCACGACGGTGGAGATGCTGCGGCGACCGAGCATGTGCCGCACGCTAGCAATCGCGCCACCGTCTCACACGCCGGTCTGCGCCCTGATCGTCCCCGCCGCGACCGCCGCCTGCATCTCCGCGTAGTCGCGCTCGTTCTGGTCGGCGTATGCCTCGGCGAAGCTCGCCAGCGCCCGGTCGAAGGAGTCGCTGCGGCCGAGGTAGTGCGCGATCGGCAGCGCGTCGCCGGCGCGCGCGTGGGCTCGCGCGAGCGCCTCGCCGCAGACCTTCGCGTACTCCTCCAGCGCCGTCGCGTCCATCAGCTCGACCAGTGCCGAGCCCTTCTCGTCCCACAGCTGGCGCACGTAGTAGTCGTGGTCGCGCCCGTCGACCCCGGCGACGCGCAGCCAGCCGAGCATGATGTCGTTGGCCGCCTGCGTCAGCCGCTGGCCCTGCACGACGCGCTCGCCGTGGTTGCCGAACTCGCTGGCGCCGAGGAACGGCTCCAGCACCGACGGCTCCGCCTCCTTCAGCTGCAGGAAGAGCGGGTCGCCGTTGCGCCCCAGCAGCAGCACGATCCAGGCGCGCGTGCCGACGCTGCCGACGCCGACGACCTTGCGCGCCGAGTCGACGTAGCGGTAGCGCTCCAGCAGCCGCCGGCGGTCGTGCGACAGCGTCTCGCGATACGACTGCAGCATCGCGTCGAGCGAGTCGTGCAGCTCGGCCTGCTGCGCGGGCGCGAAGAGGTCGCGCGTGGCGACGACGACCGGCGGGGCGCTGCGGATCCGCAGCCGCCCGTCGACGGTCTCGGTCAGCTTCGCGAGCGCGCGCATGCTGTCCTTCGTGCGCGCCTTGGCGACGTTCTTCTGCGCCCGCTTGAGCTGCTTCGCCGACGCGACGGCGGCGATCTGCTCCAGCAGCGCGTCGACCGAGATGCGCGAGTACCAGAGCTCGAGCTCGCCCATCGCGGCGTAGCGCGCGATCGCCTCGCGGTAGGCGCGCGAGACGGCGCGGTTGACGACCGCCCGCTGCGCGTCGTCGAGGCCGCGGTCGCGCCCGGCGACGGCGAAGCTGGTGACGAGCCGCTTGACGTCCCACTCGAACGGGCCGGGCAGCGTCTCGTCGAAGTCGTTGACGTCGAAGACGAGGTCGCGGTCGGGCGCGGCGTAGCCGCCGAAGTTCGACAGGTGCGCGTCGCCGCAGAGCTGCGTCTGGAGCGGCGTGCGCGGCAGCCCGGCGAGGTCGGCCGCCATCACGTACGCGGCGCCGCGGTAGAAGGTGAACGGCGAGACGAGCATCCGCCCGTAGCGGATCGGGACCAGCTCGGGGACGCGCGTCTGCGCCTGCTGCTCGAGCAGCTCGAGCGGGCTGCGACGGTCAGCCGGCGCGCTCCACGTCGCGTGCGCGCGCCGCGGCACCTCGGCGCGCGCCGCCCGGCCGCGCGCGGCGCGCTCCTCGACGCCGGGCGCCGCGGTCGACGCCGCCGCCTGGGTCGGTGCGGCCGTCACCATGTCAGCTCTATCTCCAGCTCGCGCTCGTCGCTCTCGATCTCCAGCTCGATCTTGACGTTGAGCATGTCCGGGACCTTCACGTTGAAGCGCATCCCGCCGCGCTCGAACTCGATGTCGTTGTGACGCGCGAGCATGTCGGCGAGCGTGCGCAGCCGCGCCGCCACCTCCTCGCGTCTCAGGCGCTCCTTCTGCTCCACCTCGAAGATGTCCATCGCTGCTCCTCGGTCGTTGGTTGGAATGCAATTCGTGCCAGTGCCGTCGCGGCCTGCGCGATCCCCTCGGGCAGCGCCGCCGACGGCGAGGCGCCGGGGTGCTGGCGCGCGATCCGCACCTGCAGAACGCCGGGGCGGATGCGGAAGCGCAGCGGCGGCTGCAGCTGCGTCGCCTCGCCGTCGACGCCGGCCGGCACGGGGTGGCCGGCATCGACCTCGAAGACCGGCGCGGTCCATTCGCGCCACGGCCGCTGCGGCATCCGGCGGCGGCTGCCGCGCCCGGTCGGGGCGCCGGCGATCGTGATCCCGAGCAGGCCGTCGTCGATCGACGGGCGCGTGCCGGAGCCGACCGCGCGGCCGAGCCGGTAGCGGTTGTTGGAGACGAGGATCGCGGCGCCGTAGGCGTGCTCGTGGCCGCCCGGTCCGCGCCAGCGCAGGTCGAGCCCGCCGCCGTCGGGGCCGAGCACCTCGGGGATCGTGTCGAGCAGCGTGCGCAGCTTCGCCTCGCGGTAGCCGCGACGCTGGACGGCCTGCGCGTAGAGGCCGAGCGAGACGTTGTTGACGAAGACGCGGCCGTTGACCTCGGCGAGGTCGACGCGCCGCTCGCCGCCGTCGACGAAGGCGTCGAGCGCGCCGACGACGTCGTCGC
>DATIOB010000743.1:0-14516 GCA_035473605.1 Conexibacter sp. | reverse complement strand
TCGACGGAGACGAGCACACGGTCCGGGCCGGCGGCATCGTCAGCGCCCCGCGTGGCATCCCGCACGCCTTCAAGGTCTCCGGCACCGGCGGCGCCCGGCTGCTGTGCCTCCACACACCTGGGTGCTGCCAGGCGTTCTACTGGGACGCCAGCGAGCCCGTCCGAAGCGATGACGGCCGTCGTGACGGTCTGCGGCCGCAACCTCGTCGTCTTCCACGACCTGCGCGAGGGCGGCTGGTTCCGGCAGCGGTGAAGCGCCTCTCCGCCCCGCCCGCGCGCGTCGCCCGAGCCACTCGCGCGGATGCTTCAGCCGCGCTCGCTCACCCGCCGCACGACCGCGCCGTCGGCGGCGCGCCAGACCATCTGCGGCGGCATCGCGTCCTCGGCCGGGCGGTCGACCTGGAAGGAGACGACGTTGTCCTGGACCGGCAGCGTGAGGCGGATCTCCTCGCCGTAGACGGTCGCCGGGCGGTGCGGGCCGCGGCTGACGCGCGCGGGGTAGATCGCCTCGATCGTCGCGACGCCGTCTGGCAGGAAGCCGGTGACGGTCGAGCGGTCGTCGGAGCCTCTCTGCGAAGAGCCGAACAGCCCATGTCTGCGGAATCGGGCGAGGTCGACGCCCCCGCCCCCGACGCCGTCGCCGAAGGCGAAGATCGCCTCGCTGTCGGGGAAGCCGCCGGCCGGGTGCTCCTGGCGGTTGAGCCGCGCCTCCTCGCTCAGCGTCAGTCTCCGCAGTCTCGGCCCGGCGCCGTCGAGCAGCTCCACCAGCAGCCGGTGTCTCGTGCGCAGGCAGGCGCGCGTCAGCGGCTCCGGCTGGTTGCGGCTCGTGGCGATCACGAGGTAGTGCTCGCTGCCGTCGGCGGCGCGCGCCATCCGGATCCAGTCGACGTAGACGCCCTCGGCGAAGGAGAAGCGCAGGCCGCCGCTGGCGGCGAACTCGCGGTCGGCGGGGATCGCCGGCCGCCGCAGCAGGGCGAAGGTGTCGCGCATCGCCTGGCTGGGAGCGGCGTGCGTGACGGTCGTCTCGCGCTCGGGGTCGAATCTCTGCACGCAGCTCGGGTCGGCGCTGCGCATCGCTCTCGTGGCGGCATTGATGAGCGCGATCGAGCGGCTCTCCAGCCGCTGCGCGGCGGCGTCCTCGCGCGAGATCGCGACGGCCGCGGCGGGCATGCTCGTCAGCGCGACGGCGGCGCCGGCAGCGGCGCTCAGGATCGTTTGACGCATTCGCCAACCGTACGAGACGGTGACGTGCCAGGTCGCAGACAACAGATATCTGGTGTGTGATGGCGACTGGCACGCGTCCGCCGTTCATGCGAACATATGTTCGTGTCATATGTCGAGCTGCACGCCCACTCCGCCTTCTCGTTCCTCGACGGCGCCTCGCTGCCGGACGAGTTGGTGGCGGCCGCCGTGGAGCTGGGGCACGGCGCGCTGGCGCTGACCGACCACGACAACGTCTGCGGGGCGATGGAGTTCGCCCGCTCGGCGCAGGCGCTCGGCCTGCGGCCGATCCACGGCGCCGAGCTGACGCTCGACGACGGCCGCCACCTGACGCTGCTGGTCGAGGACGAGCGCGGTTGGCGCAACCTCTGCCGGCTGCTGACGCTTGCCCACGCGCACACGCGTGGGGAGAACCTCGCGCGCGCTGAGGGGAGCGCACGAGGAGGACGCACAACGGGGGAGCCGGAGGCGGGGACGCCCGCCTCCGGCGTGCGTCCGGAGGGAGCCGCCGCGCTCGTGACCGCGCCCGGCTGGGCCGGCGCCGGCGGCGCGGAGGGCGCCGCCGGCTTCGCGCGCGGCGGCTCGCGTCCTTCGGATAGCGAGTTCCCCGACAGCGCCTGGTTCACCAAGCAAGGTGGGAACTCGCGTCCTGCCAGACGCGACGATCCGCTCGTCGCCGCCGCGCTGCCCGGCGCGCGCATGGGCACGCGCGCGCTGCGCGGCCGCATCCGTCAGGCGAGCCAGCCGTTCGTCTCGCTCGCCGCCGTCGCCGAGCACGCCGAGGGGCTCGTCTGCCTCAGCGGCTGCGCGACGCACGGCATCCACGACCTCGCCTCGCTGCGCCTCCTGCGCGCCGCCTTCGGCCGCGAGCACCTCTACGTCGAGCTGCAGCGGCCCTACCTGCGCGACGACCGCGCGCGCAACCGGCGGCTCGTCCAGCTCGCGCGCGAGCTGGAGCTGCGCTGCGTCGCGACCGGCAACGTGCACGCCCACACGCGGGCGCGCGGGCCGTTGCAGGACGCGCTCGTCGCCGTCCGCCTGCACACGACGCTCGACGCCTCAGAGCCTGGCCGCCGCGGCAACTACAGCCACGTGCTGAGCAGCCCGCAGGCGATGGCGGCGCGCTTCGCCGCCGACCATCCCGACGCCGTCGCCGAGACCGCCCGCCTCGCCGACCGCCTCCGCTTCGACCTCACGCAGGGGCTCGGCTATCGCTACCCCGGCGCCGAGGACGACAGCGCCGACCGCAGACTCGCGGAGCTGTGCAACGACCGCCTCGCCGACCGCTACGCCGACGCGAGCGCGGCTCACCGCGCGGAGGCGCGCCGGCGCCTCGACGAGGAGCTGCGGATCATCGGCAAGCTCGGCCTCGCCGGCTTCTTCCTGCTGCACCGCGACATGCTGGAGCTGGCGCGCGAGGTCGCCGTCGAGGTGCGTGGGCCCGACAGCGCCCGCGCGCTGCTGCCGCCGGGCCGCGGCCGCGGCTCCTCCGTCTCCTCGATCGTCTGCTACCTGACCGGCCTCTCGCACGTCGACCCGGTCGCCAACGACCTCTTCATCGGCCGCTTCCTCAACGAGGAGCTGCAGGCGCTGCCCGACATCGACCTCGACTTCCCGCGCGACGTGCGCGCGGCGCTGATCCCGCGCATCCACAAGGTCTTCGGGGAGCAGAACTCGGCGCTCGTCGCCGCCTTCCCGACCTATCGCGCGCGCGGCGCGATCCGCGAGCTGGGCAAGGCGCTGGGACTGCCGCCGGGGGAGATCGAGCGCGTCGCGCGCGGCTCGGAGGGCTGGTCGGCGCGCGACGTCGCGGCCGACATAGCGAGCGCGCTGGGGGAGCGGCGCGTCGGCAGCGGCCGTTGGGCGTGGCTGGCGCGGCTGGCCGAGCAGGCGCACGGTCTGCCGAGACACCTCTCGCAGCACTCCGGCGGGATGGTCGTCGCGACGCGCCCGCTGAGCGACTGCTGCCCGATCGTCCCGGCCGCGATGGAGGGGCGCCAGATGGTCCAGTGGGACAAGGACTCGTGCGCCGACGCCGGCTTCCTCAAGATCGACCTGCTCGGGCTCGGGATGCTGTCGGCGGTCGAGCGCGCGGTCGAGTCGATCGCCGCGACGCGCGGCGAGCGGATCGACCTCTCGCGCATCCCCTACGACGACAGAGCGACCTACGAGGCGATCCAGAACGCCGAGACGACCGGCGTCTTCCAGATCGAGAGCCGCGCGCAGATGGCGTCGCTGCGGCGGACGCGGCCGTCGAACCTGAAGGAGCTGACGATCCAGGTCGCGATCGTGCGGCCGGGCCCGATCCAGGGCGGCGCGGTCAACCCCTACATCGAGCGCCGCCAGCGCGAGCGGATCGACCCCTCCTTCAGAGTGCCCTACGACCATCCCTCGCTCGTCGGGCCGCTGAGAGAGACGCTCGGCACGATCATCTTCCAGGACCAGGTGATCGAGGTCGCGATGGCCTTCGCCGGCTTCACGGCCGGCGAGGCGGAGGGGCTGCGGCGGGCGATGAGCCGCAAGCGCTCGGAGGCCGCGATCGAGGCCCACCACCGCAGATTCGTCGACGGCGCGCTGCGCAGCCACGACGACGTGACGCCGGAGCTGGCCGAGCGCGTCTTCCAGATGGTGCGCGGCTTCTCCGGCTTCGGCTTCCCGAAGGCGCACGGGGCGGCCTTCGGCCTGCTCGCGTACCAGTCGACCTGGCTGCGCGTCCATCATCCGGCCGAGTTCCTCTGCGCGCTGCTGAACGAGCAGCCGATGGGCTTCTACCCGCCCGACGCGCTCGTGCACGAGGCGCAGCGGCGCGGGATCGAGGTGCTCGCGCCGGAGATCAACGCGAGCGAGACGGAATGCACCGTGGAAGCACTTCCCGATCCCCCGGCGGAGACCGACCCCGTCCGCGGAATCGCCCCCAGGGCGATTGCGCAATGCGATCGGCGCCAGCCGATCGCACGCGTGCGGATCGGCCTCGGCTACGTGCGCGGCGTGCAGCCGCACGACGCCGAGGCGCTGGTCGCCGCGCGGCGGGCCGGCGGGCGGTTCCGCGAGGTCGCCGACCTCGCGGCGCGCGCCGGCGCCGGCCGCCCGGCGCTGGAGGCGCTCGCCTGGTCGGGCGCCTGCGACGCGCTCGCCGGCGGCGACCGCCGCGTCGCGCTGTGGCGGCTCGGCGTCGCGGTCCCCGGCCGTCGCGTCCCGGGCGGGACGCAGCTGGCGCTGCCGCTGGAGCTGCCGGGCGCGCCGGAGCTGCGCCAGCTCGGCGCCTGGGACGGGATGCTCGCCGACTACGACACGACCGGGCTGACGGCGCGCGCCCATCCGCTGAGACTGCTGCGCCCGCGGCTCCCGCACGACGTCGTCAGCAGCCGCGAGCTGGCGTCGCTGCCGCACGGCGCGACGGTCAAGCTCGGCGGGATGGTCGTCGCGCGCCAGCGGCCCGGCACCGCGCGCGGGATCGTCTTCCTGCTGATCGAGGACGAGCACGGGACCGTCAACCTCGTCGTGCGGCCGGAGCTGTACGAGAGCCGGCGCCTGACCGTCCGCACCGAGCCGCTGGTGCTGGTCGAGGGGACGCTGGAGCGGCTGCCGGCGGCCGGCGGCGGCGTCAGCGTGCTGCTGGCGAGAATCGCGCCGCTCGACATCCCGGACGCGCGCCTGGGCCAGCTGATCGCGAAGGACTTCTCGCCGCTCGACGAGGCCGAGCGCCACGCGATCGAGCAGCACGAGCAGCAGCGCGCGGCGGCCGGCGGCGGGGGCGGGGGAGGGACGGCGCGCGACTTCCGCGGCGTCGCGCCGGAGACGATGAACTTCGGCCGCGGTCGCAGCCGCAACCGCGGCCGCTGAAATCCGTGCCTGGCGCGCCGCCGCGCTGACCGACGTGGACAGTTCGCCCTTCCATTCCGTGGTCGGTTCCGGGTAGGGTCGCTCCGATGCTCGCAACCGTGGTGTTTCTCGCGTTCTGGGTGGTCGTCGGACTCGGGCTCTTCTTCCTCGCCGTGCGCGGAGGCCCGCGCGGCGTGCGCGCGACGTTCCAGTCGCAGAAGCCCGGCGCTCGCACCTTCGCCGCCCTCGCCTTCACCGTCTTCTACATCGCCGTCGGCGTCGCCGTCCCGGCCTTGTTCATCTTCGGCGACCGCGACAGCGCGGACGCCCACTTCAACGGGACGACGGTCAAGCTGACCAAGCAGGAGGAGGAGGGCCGGTCGCTGTTCGGCACCGGCTGCGCCAACTGCCACACGCTCGCGGCCGCTGAGGCCGCCGGCAAGGTCGGTCCCAACCTCGACGTGCTCAAGCCGCCGGAGGAGCTGACCTACGACGCGATCGTCAGAGGCCGCCAGCGCGGCGGCGGCACGATGCCCGCCGGCATCTACTCCGGCGCCGAAGCGGAGGCCGTCGCGGCCTTCGTCGGCGCGACCGCCGGCCGCTGACGTGTGCGCGGCGTCCGCCGCGCGGGTACAGTCGCCGACATGGATACAGAGCACGCCCGTGAGTTGCTGGCCCGTGAACGCGCCCGCGTCGAGCGCGAGCTGGCCGGCCTGATCGCGCCCGACGGCGACGAGCCGGAGCTGACCAACCTCGACCAGCACCTCGCCGACGGCGGCACCGAGCTGTTCGAGCGCGAGCGCGACGCCGGCCTGGTCGAGCGGCTGCGCGAGGAGCTGGCGGCGATCGAGCGCGCCGAGCAGCGGCTCGCCGACGGCAGCTACGGCCGCTCGGTGCAGAGCGGCGAGCCGATCCCCGACGCCCGCCTGGAGGCGGTCCCGTGGGCGGAGCGGACGGTCGCCGAGCAGGCCGCGTACGAGCGCGGCTGAGCGCCCGCGCGCGTCTATCGACCTCCGCGCACCCCGCTTGAGGCCGGCGCGGCGAGAAAGCCCGCAATTTCCGACCGAGGCTTTCCATAAGATCCACCGGATGCAGGTCGAAATCTGCAAGCCGTTGGTAGGATCGCCACGTCATACCGCTGAATTCCCGTCTGCCGCACGGGAAGCGGGGGACCCACGACAACGGGGCGAATCGCGCGTCCGCGCATAGCACCGCTCTTTCGGCGCGAGCCCGTCAGCTAACCCCGCAAGCTCGAGAAAGAGGACCGACAGAGATGCCAACAGCAGAGGCGCCGTCACGCGCCGGTCGCAGCGCCAGCCAGCAGGGCGAGCGCCGCACGATCGTCATCAGGGGCCAGGTCGCGCCGCCGCCGACCCGTCGCCATGACTACGAGTACGAGACGACCGCCCGTCGTCATCGTCCCCGCCGCGCCAGCGAGCGGATCGTCGGGAGCAGTCCCGACCGAGCCGCGATGTACGCCGTGCTGATGGGGATCTTCCTGATCCTCGTCGCCATTCTCACCGCCTCCGGCGCCTGACAAACGCGCCGGCCGTGGGCCGGCGCCTCGGTAGGCGAGGGGGTGTGCGCGACGCCGGCCCGTGGAGCTGCGCCGCGCAGGGCGAGTTCGCCCCCATACACGCTGCAAAAGGAACCGTGAGCCAGGGTTTAGGTCCCGCTCGTATAAGGGGGGCGAGAACCTCTACGACCCGGGTGCGCGCCATGAAGACTCCGATGAGTCGGTTCCAGATCCACGACGACCTCACAGCACCGGAAGGCTCGGTCCCCGTCCTGCGCGGCGCCCTGTCGACCGGCGGCCAGCTGCCCAACTTCGTCGGCGCGCTCGCCGGCTCCCCGGCCGCCCTGCGCGGCTACGCGCGCTTCCGCAGCGAGCTGCGCCACGGCCACCTCTCAGCCGCCACGCTGGAGCGGATCGCGCTCGCCGTCGCGGAGGAGCGCGGCTCGCAGCCCGGCATCGCGATGCACTCCCGCGCCGCCCGCGCCGCGGGCCTCGGCCGCGACGAGGTCGCGCTCGCGCGCGCCTTCGACTCCGGCGACGCGAAGGAGGCGGCGCTGCTGCGCTACCTGCGCGCGCTCGTCGTCGACGGCAGACCGCCGCTGTACCTGCACGAGGAGGCGCGCGAGCTGGGCTGGGAGGACGAGGAGATCCTCGAGGCGATCGCGACCGTCGCGCTCGAATCGCTCGCGGCGATGGTCAACGTCGCCGGCGAGGTGCCAGTCGACGGCTCGGTCGAGCAGTCGCGCACGCTCCGCGCCGCCTGAATCCGGCCTCGCCGCCTGCGCGGCACGGGCGTAAGCTTCGTGGCATGGCCGTCGAGCACGCATCGGAGCGGAGCGCGGAATGCGCCGGCGAGACGGCCGCCGACGCCTGCTGCCCGCACTACCACGAGGCGATCGAGTTCCTCGGCAAGCGCTGGACCGGCGCGATCGTGCGCGTGCTGATGAACCGCTCGCCGCAGCGCTTCAGCGAGATCGCCAACGCCGTCCCGGAGCTGTCGGACCGGCTGCTGTCGGAGCGGATGAAGGAGCTGGAGGCGCGCGGCGTCGTCGCGCGCACCGTCTCACCGCCCCCGCCGGCGCCCCCGACGCGGGTCGAGTACGCGCTCACGCCGATGGGCCGCGAGCTGGAGCCGGCGCTCGCGGCGCTCGAGTCGTGGGCGCAGCGGTGGCTGCCCGGCTGTGACGACGCCCGCGAGCGGTAGGCTCCAAGGCCCGTCGCCACGCCCGAAATTGACCTCAGGAGCCCTTCCGACATGACTGACGCCGCGCCGCCGCTTACCTCAGACGACGTGCTGCGTCTCGTGCAGGAGCGCGACATCCGCTTCATCCGCCTCTGGTTCACCGACATCCTCGGCCAGCTGAAGGCGTTCAGCATCAACTCCAGCGAGCTGGCCGACGCCTTCGAGGGCGGGATGGGCTTCGACGGCTCCTCGATCACCGGCTTCAACGCCGTCGAGGAGTCGGACATGATCGCGCTGCCCGACGCCTCGACCTTCGCCTCGCTGCCGTGGCGCCCGGAGGAGCAGGGCGTCGCGCGCATGTACTGCGACATCAAGACGCCCGAGCAGACGCCGTACGAGGGCGATCCCCGTCATGTGCTGCGGCGCGCGCTCGACCGCGCGAAGGCGATGGGCTTCGACGACTTCATGGTCGGCCCCGAGCTGGAGTACTTCTACTTCAGAGACGCGAGGGACCCGACGCCGATCGACGAGGGCGGCTACTTCGACCTCACGACGCTCGACGCCGGCTCCGACCTGCGCCGCGAGACCGTGCTGGCGCTCGAGCAGCTCGGCATCCACGTCGAGTACACCCATCACGAGGTCGGTCCCTCGCAGCACGAGATCGACATGCGCTACGCCTCGGCGCTGAAGATGGCCGACGACTGCATGACCTACCGCATCACGGTCAAGGAGTACGCGCGCAAGTACGGCCTCCACGCGACCTTCATGCCGAAGCCGCTGTTCGGCGAGAACGGCTCGGGCATGCACACCCACCTGTCGCTCTTCAAGGACGGCAGAAACGCCTTCTACGACCCCAACGACCAGTACTACCTGTCGGACGTCGCGAAGGCCTTCATCGCCGGCCAGCTGCGCCACGCGCGCGAGATGAGCGCGATCTTCGCCCAGTGGGTCAACTCCTACAAGCGGCTGGTGCCGGGCTACGAGGCGCCGGTCTACGTCGCCTGGTCGCGCCGCAACCGCTCCGCGCTCGTGCGCGTGCCGATGTACCACCCCGGCAAGGAGCAGACGACGCGGATGGAGCTGCGCTGCCCCGACCCGGCGTGCAACCCGTACCTGACCTTCGCGGTGCTGCTGCAGGCGGGCCTGGAGGGGATCGAGCACGGCTACGAGCTGCCGGAGCCGATGGAGAAGAACCTCTACCACCTCGCGCCGGACGAGCGCCGCCGCCTCGGGATCGAGCAGCTGCCGTCGACGCTCGGCGAGGCGATCGAGCTGACCGCGGACTCCGAGCTGGTGCTGCGCACGCTCGGCGAGCACATGTTCAACCGCTTCGTGGAGATCAAGCGCCAGGAGTGGGACGACTACCGCGTGCAGGTCACGCAGTGGGAGCTGGACCGCTACCTGCCGGTCCTCTAGCAGGCTGCACGGGCCCGGCCCGGTCGCGCCCCCGGTGGGCGCGGCCGGGCCGAAGCCGCGTGCTGAGGCTCAGTGGCCCGTCGGCGCGCTGAACGCGACGAGCGTGCTTCTGCTCTCGCAGTTGATGTTGACCTCGAACGGGACGACCTTGCAGCGGTAGGCGACCCCCTTGACCGAGAATCTCTCGACCTGCTCGTACGCCTTGAAGCGCTTGAGCCAGGTCTTCGCGACGCCGGCCGCCTGCGGGCAGCCGAACGCGGAGGTCTTGCCGAGGCCGGTCGTCTCGATGATCAGGCCGCCGACGCCGGTGCGGATCCCGCCGCAGTTGAGCATCGTCTCGGGCGTGCCGAATCTGAGCCGCAGCTTGGCGCCCTTCGGGAGCGACTTGACGGCGCTCAGCTTCGAGGTGAAGAGCGACCCGCCGAGCGAGTAGCCGGGGTCGTAGAGGTCGTAGGCGCCGGCGGCGTACGACGGCGTCGCGCTGACGCCGATCAGCTGCAGCGAGGAGGTGCCGGGCAGCTCGACGCGGATCGTCTTGTCGCTGGCGCCGCCCGCGAGGCTGACCGTCGCGGTGCAGCGCGCCTCGCTGCCCTTGCAGACGACGGTCTCGGTGCCGGCGGCCTGGGCGGCGGTGGGAGCGGCGAGCGCGCCGGCTGCAATCGCGGCGAGGGGGGCGAGGCGGGCGACCTTCGTCAGCTTCATCTTGCGTCCTTCTGGTAGGGGATCGCCCTCTCATCGGCTGCGCGCCCCGATTCCATGAGCCCTGGATCCTCCGCGTCTTCGTCCTCGTCGTGGGCGGTCGCGCGGCGGTGGCCGAGCGCTGAGGGCCACCAGACGCGGTCGCCGACGTCGAGCACGAGCGCCGGCACCAGCACCGAGCGCACGACGAACGTGTCGAGCAGCACGCCGACGGCGATCGTGAAGCCGATCTCGGTCAGCACGACGAGCGGCAGCACCGCCAGCGTCGAGAAGGTCCCGGCCAGCACGATCCCGGCCGAGGTGATCACCGCGCCGGTGACCGCGAGGCCGCGCACGGTCCCCAGCCGCGTGCCGTGCTCGTGCGCCTCCTCGCGCACGCGCACCATCAGGAAGATGTTGTAGTCGACGCCGAGCGCGACGAGGAAGATGAAGGCGAACAGCGGCAGCCCCGGATCGACCCCGGCGAAGCCGAACACCTGCATGAAGAAGAAGGCGCCGATCCCGAGCGCCGCGGCGTAGGAGAGGATCACCGTCGCCATCAGCAGCAGCGGCAGCAGGACCGCGCGCAGCACCAGCACGAGGATCAGGAAGACGACGACGAGCACGAGCGGCACGATCACGCGGTTGTCGCGCGCGGTCGAGACGCGCAGGTCGCGCTCCTCGGCGGTCGGGCCGCCGACCAGCACGTCGTCGCCGCCGGCCGCCTTCGCCGCCTCGCGCAGCGGCGGGATCACGTCGAACGCCTGCTCGCTGTACGGGTCGGCCGCCAGCGTCACGGCGATCCGCACGCCCGACCGCGGGTCGCGCTCGACCGGCGCCACCTGCGCGACGCCCGGCACCGCTCTCAGCGCTCTCACCACCGCGGCGAGGCGCGCGGCCTCGGCGCCGGTGCCGCCCTCCTCGGCCGGCGGCACGATCACGATCGTCGGGGCGTTGGCGCCGGCCGGGAACGACTGCGCGACCAGCTCCTGCCCCTCGACCGACTCGACCTGGTCGCGGAAGGAGTTGCCGCTCGTCAGGTCGGAGTTCATCTGCGTCAGACCGAGGCAGAGCACCAGCAGCCCGACGGTCGTGCCGATCCAGACGCGCCGCGGCCGCACGCGGATCCGCTCGCCGAGCCGCCGCCACCAGCCGTGCGTCTCGTCGGTGCCGGCGCCGCCGTAGCGCGGCACGAACGGCCAGAAGGCGCGGCGGCCGGTGATCGCCAGCAGCGCCGGCAGCAGCGTCAGCATCGCGAGCATCGCCAGCGCGACGCCGAAGGCCGAGACCGGCCCCAGGCCGGCGGTCCCGTTGACCTCGGCCAGCGACAGGCACAGCAGTGCCGCGATCACCGTCAGGCCGGAGGCGAGCACGGCCGGGCCGGCGCGCCGCAGCGCGATCGCGACCGCCTCGTGCTTGTCCTCGTGGCGGCGCAGCTCCTCGCGGTAGCGGGCGACCAGCAGCAGGGCGTAGTCGGTCCCGACGCCGAAGACGAGCACCGACAGGATCCCCGACGTCTGCCCGTTGATCGTGACGCCGCCCTTCGCGAGGAAGTAGCCGATCCCGCGCGCGATCACCTCCGCGAAGATCACGGTGAAGAGCGGGATCGCCCAGAAGATCGGGCTGCGGTAGATCAGGATCAGCAGCACGAAGACGAGCGACGCGGTCGCCAGCAGCAGCGTGCCGTTGATCTGCTCGAAGACCTTCACCGCGTCGGTCGAGAAGCCGGCCGGTCCGGTCACCTCGACTTGAAGACCGGACGGGACCTCTTCGTGGACGCGCTCGCGCAGCGCGTCGGTGGCGTCGATCAGCGTGTTGTCGGAGGTCGGCCCGCTCGTGTCGACCTCGGCGATCAGCAGGGCGGCGGCGCCGTCTCTGGAGAAGATCGGCGGCGGGACGCTGGCGGTGCCGCGCGGCGGGTCGGCGTTGATCGCGGCGCGGTCGCGCGCGAGCGCCGCTCTGTCGGCCGGCTGCAGCCCGCCGTCGCGGCTGTAGACGATCACCGCCTCGGTCCGCTCGCCGGAGGGGAACGCTCTGACCGCCTCCAGCGCCTTGACCGACTCGGCCTTGCCGGGCAGGAACGAGACCGGGTCGTTCTCCTCGACGTCGGTCAGCTTGCCGGCGAATGAGCCGAAGACGGCGACGAGCACGAGCCAGACCGCGAGCACCGCGAACTTCGCGCGGTGACCGGAGGCGACCGTGAGCAGCTTGCCGGCGGTGGAGATCTGCGCAGGCTAACCGCGCGCGGCGGTGCCGTGCGCAATTTCCAGCATTTCGGGCACGCGCACGAGCTTCACGCGCGGCCGGCTGTGCGGCTCGCCGAGCGCGCGCTCGTGCGCGTCGATCGCGCTCCAGTCCTCCCACGTGACGAGGTGGGGGACGCGCTCGCGCAGCCAGGCGGCGACCGTCGCGGCGTCGGCGCGCTCCGGCTCCGGCACTCCGAGCCGGCCGGCGTCGCGGTCGGCGACGATCAGGTCGACGGTCTCGTGCGCGTCCTTCTTGTTCGTGCCGATCACGCCGCTGGGGCCGCGCTTGATCCAGCCGACGGCGTACTCGCCGACGGCCCGCTCGCCGTCGTCACCGACCACGCGCCCCTCGTCGTTGCGGATCAGGCCGCGCCGTTCGTCGAAGGGGACGCCGGGCAGCGGGACGCCGCGGTAGCCGATCGAGCGCAGGACGAGGCCGCAGGCGATCGTCTCCTCGGCGCCGGTCGGGACGGCGCGCAGGCCGCCGCGCGCGTCGGGCTCGAGGCGGTTGACGGCGACGCGCAGTCCGGCGACGGCGTCGCGCTCGTCGCCGAGGATCTCCAGCGGCGAGCGCAGGAATCTCAGCAGCACCCGGTGGCTCTTGCCGGCTGCGGGGCGACCGGCGTACTCCCACAGGATCTCGACGTTTCTGCGGTGCGTCTGGTCGGCGGCGTCGGAGGCGATCCAGGCGGCCGAGTGGGGATCCAGCTCGACCTCGGCCGGGTCGACGATCACGTCGGCGCGCTTCAGCTCACCCAGCTCCAGCAGCTCCGGGTTGGTGACGGCGGCCTGCGCGGGCCCGCGGCGGCCGAGCACGACGACCTCTCTCACGCGCGCCCGCGCGAGCGCCTCGATCGCGTGGTCGGCGGTGTCGGTCGGCGCGATCTCGTCGGGGTCGAGCACGAGCATCCGCGCGACGTCGATCGCGACGTTGCCGTTGCCGATCACGACGGCGCGCTCGGCGCTGAGGTCGAACTCGCGGTGGGCGTGCTCGGGATGGCCGTTGTACCAGGCGACGAACTCGGTCGCCGGATGCGAGCCGGCGCGGTCCTCGCCGGGGATCCCGAGACGGTTGTCGGTCGCGGTGCCGATCGCGTAGACGACGGCGTGGTAGCGCTCCAGCAGCTCCTCGCGCTGCACGTCGCCGCCGAGCTGGACGCCGCCGAAGAAGCGGAAGGCGGGATGTCTGGCCGTGCGCTCGTAGGCGCGCGTCACTCTCTTGATCTTCGGATGGTCGGGCGCGACGCCCGCGCGCACGAGCCCGAACGGCGTCGGCAGCGCGTCGAACAGGTCGACCTCGAAGCCGGCCTGCAGCAGGAAGTCGCTCGTGTAGAACCCGGCTGGCCCGGCTCCGACGACGGCGACCCGCTGCGCTGAAGGCATACGTCGAGCCTAGCCGACCCGCACGACGCCGCGCAGGGGAATCACCTCGACGCGCTCCGGCCATCTGGCGCCCCCGGGCCGCAGCCTCCCAGAGCGGTCGCAGGTGGCGTCGGTGAGCGCAACCGTGAGCCGCCGCGGCAGCGGGCGCGGCGCGCGCAGCACGAGCGTCGCGGCGCGCCCGCCTGCAAGCGCCGGCAGGAGATCGTCCCCGGGCCGCGCGTCGATCAGCTTCGCGCCGTTGTTGATGCGGTCGTCGCCGCGGGCGCTGGAGATCCGCTCGACGGCGACGATCCGGTCGCGCTCGGCGCCGTGGCCGCCGGTGCCGGCGCGCAGATCGACGCGCATGTCGTCGCGCCGCTCGTAGAGCGCGCGGTCGCGGTCGCCGGCGCCGCCGTCGACGAGGTCGTCGCCGAGGCCGCCGCTGAGGAGGTCGGGGCCGTCGCCGCCGCGCAGCTCGTCGTCGCCCTCGCCGCCGGTGAGCTGGTCGTAGCCGTCGCCGCCGCTGAGGCGGTCGTCCCCGCGGCCGCCGTCGAGGTCGGCGTTGAGGCCGGGGCAGGCGGCCGAGCCGTCGGGACGGGCGAGGCAGCCTGTGGAGACGGCCGTGCGTCACCGGAGTTGCGCGCGGACGCGCCAGGATGTCAGTCCAGCAGTCTCAGCAGCGCGTCGGGGTCGGTGACCGGCGCGCGGCAGGTGAAGCGCTCGCAGACGTAGGCAGCGGCGCGGCCGTCGATCGCGTGGCGGCCTTCGAGCAGCTCGACCGTGGCGCCGTCTTCCGAGCCCTCGATCGCCCCCGCCAGCACGACGTGCGGGCGGAAGGCGCCGCGGACGGCGCACAGCAGCGGGGCGGCGCTCTCGGCCGGGCCGACGATCGCGACCTCGTGCACCTCCGACTGCTGGAAGTCGATCGCGCGCAGCAGGTGGGCGAACGCCTGCGGGTGGGTCGCGGCGAGCGGGTGCAGCAGCGCGATCACGCCCTCCGCGCGGCGCTCGTACTCCGCCTCGCCGGTCAGCCGCGACAGCCGCAGCAGGCCGTTGGCGACCGCCGACTGGCC
>DATIOB010000742.1:0-8533 GCA_035473605.1 Conexibacter sp. | reverse complement strand
CGCCGACGGCCAGATCCCGACGCTCGTGACCCCCGGCGGCGCACCGATCTGGGGACCGCACGGCGACGACACCGACAACGCCCAGTTCCTCGTCAAGGCGGCGTGGGAGATCTACCGCGCCAGCGGCGACATCGGCCACTTCAGAGGGGCCGCCGCGCAGCTCGCGACGGCGATGAACGGCGTCCCGCGCGACGCGACCACGGGGCTCGTCTGGATCGACCCGGCCGCCCCGCACTCCTCCTACGGCTTCACCGACTCGATCGTCAAGACCGGCAACGAGCTGTTCTGCTCGCTGCTCTACATCGAGGCGTCGCAGCGGTTGGCGCAGCTCTACACGGCAGCCGGCGACAGCAGATCGGCGGCGACCTGGGCGGCCCGCGCGAGCACCGTGCAGAGCGGGCTGGCGACGCTCTGGAATCCCACGACCGGTCTCTTCGACGCGACCTCGATCGCGCCGCGGCCCGACGTCTGGGGCAGCGCCTACGCGGTCGTGCTCGGGCTGGCGACGCCGACCCAGCAGGCGAGCATCGCGACCTGGCTCAGAGACCACTACGGCGAGGTCGTCGAGAACGGCCAGCTGCGCCACCTGCCCGGCGGCGTCTTCTGGAACGGGATCTTCGACAGCCTCGCGACGCCCGGGCAGTACCAGAACGGCGGCTTCTGGGGGACCGCGACGGGCTGGGCCGTCTACGCGCTGGCGAGAGGCGGCCAGCTCGGGCTCGCGCGCCAGACGGCGATCGACATGGCCCGCTACTACAAGGAGATCGGGCCGTTCGAGGCGACGCGGGCGGAGATCGGCTACAGAGCGGTGCCGCAGTACGTCGCGAGCGTGACGGCGCCGCTGGCCGCGCTGCGCGCGCTCGACGGCCCCGACCTCGCGCAGCCCGCCAACGGCGGCACGGCGTCGTCCTCCTCGCTGCACCCGTCGGGCACGTTCAGCGTCGGCGCGCTCACCGACGGGCGGCGCAACGGCACCGTCAACTACTGGAACGACGGCACCCAGGGCGTCTACGGCGACTGGGCGAAGGTCGAGTGGAGAACGGCGCAGACGATCGGCAAGGTCGTGCTGCGGATGCCGGTCGTGCCGTTCCTCAACGCGGCCGAGCGGACGATCGGCAGACTGACCGTGCAGTACTGGGACGGCACGGCGTGGGTCGCGCTGAGCGCGCGCAACGGCGAGCCCAACCCGGTCGTCAACTGGACGGCGCCGGCGATCCACGACGGCAGAGCGGTGCGGAGCTTCGTCGTCGACCCGGTCGCAACGACGGCGGTGCGGGTGCTGTTCGACGCCGGCAACGTCGACGGCTGGTCGTTCCTCGAGGAGCTGGAGGTCTACGGAGGCTGAGCACGCGGGGGAGTGCGCGGTCGCGCCGCCGAATCCGCCGATAGCATCGCTGCCGCGTCCTGTCAGCGGATTCGCGCCGGCCGCGTTCTCGACCACCCACCCCCGAGGAGATCGATGCGACCGCTGCTTGCGCTCGTCGTCGCCGTGCTGTTGTCCGTCGTCGTGATCGCGCCCGCAGCAGAGGGCGCCGACGTCGTGCGCAGAGACGCCAAGCACCTGACCGCCAGAGAGCGGGCCGACTTCGTCGGCGCGGTCCTCGCGCTCAAGCGGATGCCGGCGCCGTACCGCGGCTTCGGGCGGCAGTCGTACTACGACCTCTTCGTGACGTGGCACCGGGACGTCTTCCGCTGCCCGAACTACACGGCGCACATGAGCCCGTCGTTCCTGCCGTGGCACCGCTACTACCTGCGCACGTTCGAGCGCGCGCTGTCGGCGGCGGCCGGCAAGCCGATCGCGCTGCCGTACTGGAACTGGACCGATCCGGCCTCGACGCGCGCGGTCTTCCGCGACGACCTGATGGGCCCCGACGGCGACCCGGCGCGCGGCGGCGCGGTCACCAGAGGCGCCTTCCGCAAGGGCAGCTGGAGATTCTCGGTCGTCGACCCGAAGGTGGTCGATCCGGTCGGCCTGCGCTACCTGACGCGCAACTTCGGCACGCTGATCGTCGACTCGCTGCCGCCGCGCGCCGACGTGCTCGCCGCGCTGCGCGTCAGCGGATACGACGTCGCGCCGTTCGACGACGAGCCGTCGGAGCTGCTGTCGTTCCGCAACAACCTCGAGGGCTGGCGCGAGGAGGTCGGCGAGGAGTGCAGCAACGGCTGGGTCGAGCCGATCCACATCCAGGACCACAGAACCCCGCATGAGATGCACAACCGCGTCCACCTCTGGACCGCCGGCGCGACGCCGCTGCCGGGGCGGAGAGATCCGGTCGCCGGCACGATGGCGAACAACACCTCGCCCAACGACCCGGTCTTCTGGCTGCACCATGCGAACATCGACCGCATCTGGGAGTCGTGGATCAGACGCCACGGCCCGCGCTACGCGACGGGCAGAGGGATGCGGGTCGGGCAGCGCCTGAACGACTCGCTGTCACCGTTCGCGCGCTTCGACCCGAGCGCGACGCCGGCCGCCCAGCTGCGGATCGGCGACCTCGGCTACCGCTACGACCGGCTCGTCGCGGGCAGGGGCGAGGGAGGGGACAGGGCCGGCGCCGCGACGGCGCCCGTCGCGCTCGAAGAGGCGCTCGCGCCCTCGACGCTGCGCTTCAGCTGCGCGCTGCCGCGGACCTGAGGCGCTCAGCGGCGCCGGCGGCGCGCGTACCGCGCCGCCTCGCCGTCGAGCGTCCGCAGCAGGTCGAGCACGTGGCCCCGCTGCCGGTACAGCTCCTCGACGGGGCGGGCGAACTGGCGCTCGAACGCGGCGACGCCGTCGCGGTCGAGCGCGCGCCGGACCAGCGACGGCGCCATCCAGAGGTACTTGAGCACGGCGGAGGCGGCGATCGCGAAGCGGACCTCGGCGGGGTCGCCGTCCCAGCCCGATTCCGAGAGTCCCTCGATGTAGCCGACGACGGTCTGCTCGTGCAGGTCGCGCGCGTGGGCGCCGTCGACGAACCAGTCGAGGACGGCGTCGGGAACGAGGTTGCCGACGTCCTCGCCGAGCGCGCCGACGCCGGCGTAGGCCCAGTCGACCGCGACGGTGCGACCGTCCGCGTCGGCGAACAGGTTCGGCGGCCAGACGTCGAGGTGGCAGAGCGTCCGCGGCAGCTCAGCGAGCAGCGCGAACAGCTCGGCCCGCCGGGACCAGACGTCGGCGACCCAGGTGTCGAGCGGCCGCGGCATCGCGACGCGCACGAGCGGGTCGCGCCAGGCGGCGGCCGGCAGCGGCGCGGTGATCTCCGCGGCGCGCCGCTCGACGTAGGCGCGCAGCCAGCCGCGGCTCAGCCAGGGAGGGAGCGCGTCGGCGCGGTCGGCGAAGCCGGCCTGCGCGGCACCGAGGTGGCGGGCGGCGACGGCGTACCGCGGCAACGGCCAGTCAGGCGCCGCGACGCCGGCGACGTCTTCGAGCCACAGCGCGACGCTGCCGTCGGGTCGCTCGGCGACGTGCAGGCAGTCGGGCGCGCGCAGCCCGCCGGAGAGGTCGCGCAGCAGCCCCGAGCGGTACAGCAGCGCCTCGCGCTTCCAGTACATCGGGTCGTTGACGTCGTCGCTCGAGCGCCAATGCTGGCTGCCGGCGCCGGAGTGGTGGACCAGCTTGAGCACGACCGACCATCGCCGCGGCGCGCCGGGCGCGGCGGCGACGCGCCAGAGACCGCCGGTCGCGCCCGCGTTGCCGGCGCCGTCGAGCGGCGTGACGGTGTGCGCGCCCGCCGGCGCGTCGCCGGTCGCGGTCGCCAGCTCGTCAGGCCCGAATGGTTCGGTCGGCTCCATCGGCGGCGGTCAGTCTGACAGCGACGAGCGCCGCCGCCGGCAGCGCCGCGATCAGGGCGTCACTTCGTCTCGATGCGGCCGAGCGGGCTGGGGCTCGCGGCCAGTGCGGCGCGCGCCTCGGACCAGCTCGCGTCCGCGGGGTCGAGCGCGCTGCGCAGCCAGGCGAGCGCGAGGCGCCGCAGGAAGGCGACGCGCTCGGGGCTCTCGTCGGTCGTCTCGGCGACCTCGTAGCCGGAGACGCCGCCGAGCAGGTGCTCCCCGCCGAACAGCGTCAGCAAGGCGTCGGCGCCGGGGCTCAGGCGGTACGCGTCGGTCATCCAGTCGGGGCCGCGGACCGTCAGCGGGGAGTCGTCACGGTCGCCGACGACGACGAGCGCGCGCGTCGTCAGCGTCTCGAAGCTGGGGTTCATGAAGGGGAAGTGCTCGGCCGCGAACGGCGTCAGGTCGGCGCCGCCGGTGCCGGCGGGGGCGAGCAGGACGCCGGCCTGCACGCGCGGGTCGGAGAGGTCCTCGCCCGGGGTGCCGTCGGCGTCGAGGACGCGGGCGCCGAGCAGGGCGGCCGTCGTCTGCGAGCCGAAGGAGTGCCCGGCCGCGACGACGCGGCCGCGGTCGACGCGACCTTGGAGACCGGGCACGGCGGCTTCGATGCGGTCGAGCTGGTCGAGCGCGTGCCTGACGTCCTCGATGCGCTGGCGCCAGATCGTCGGCGTGCGCGGATCGTCGGCGGGGATCGCCAGCCGCCGCGCGTCGAGGTGGGTCGGCTGGATCACGACGAAGCCGTGCGCGGCCCAGTCGTCGACGAGCGGGGCGTAGCCGTCCATCGACCAGCCGAAGCCGTGCGAGAAGACGAGGATCGGGAGGTCGTCGCCGACGACGGGCGCGGAGACCCGCACTTCGAGGTCGGTGCCGCGACCGGGCGCGTCGAGCACGAGCGGCTTGACGGAGACGATCGGGGCCGGGAACAGGTCAGTCATGGAGGTCTTCTCTCGGAGGCCCACGGATCTGCGACCATGGGTGAAGTGGAACAACGTCCCGCTTCACGATACGGGACAGTGTTCCGTTTTGTCAACGAGCCCGAGCGAAGGAGCACGGTGAGCACCGCCGAGAGAGGCGCAGGAAGCGGGTCCCAGCCCAAGCGGGCGGACGCGCGACGCAACCAGGAGGCGCTGCTCGAAGCGGCGGCGGCCGTCTTCGTCACCTCCGGCGTGGAGGCGCCGATGCGCGAGATCGCCGCCGAGGCCGGCGTCGGGACGGCCACGATCTACCGCCACTTCCCGACGCGGGCGGACCTGATCGTCGCCGTCTACCGCCATCAGGTCGAGAGCCTCGCCGAGGCCGGCCCAGCCCTGCTGCGCGACAGCGCGACACCGCACGCCGCGCTCACCCTGTGGATCGACCGCTTCGTCGACTTCGTCGTCACCAAGCAGGGGCTCGCCGCGGTGATCCAGTCCGACGACCCCTGCTACGACCCGTTGCACGCCTACTTCATCGATCGCCTCGTGCCCGTCTGCCAGCAGCTGCTCGACGCGGCGGTCGACGCCGGCGAGATCCCGCCCGGCCAGGCCGCCTACGAGCTGATGCGCGCGGTCGGCGGCCTCTGCGCGGGCGGCAGCCGCCCGGGCTACGACCCGCGCCGGCTCGCGAACCTGCTCGTCACCGGACTGCGCTCGACCGACCCCTGAACGCCGCCGCGTGCTCCTGCGCCCACTGCGCGAACGTGCGCGGCGGGCGGCCCGTCACGCGCTCCACGGTGTCGACCGCCGTGCGCGCTGCCGGCGGCGGGTCGCTGTGCCAGGAGGCGAGCAGCTCGATCAGCTGCTCGGAGTGGCCGGCCGCGCGCCAGCGCGCGCGGGCCTGCGCGTCGGTCAGCTGCTCGAAGCCGACCTCGCGGCCGAGCGCGGCGGCGATCGTCGCGACCCGCTCGCGGATGCTCAGCGGCTGCGGCCCGCTGACCACGTACGTCTTGCCCGCGTGGCCGTCGCTCGTCAGCACCGCGGCCGCGACGGCGCCGACGTCGGCCTCGTGGACGATCGCGACGGGCACGTCGGCATACGCCTCGCGCACGATGCCGTCGCCGCCGATCTCGTCGCGCCAGGCGAGCGCGTTGGCCATGAAGTCGTTGGCCTCCAGCCGCGTCCAGGCGAGGTCGCGCGCGGCGATCGCCTCCTCGACCGGTCCCGGCGAGCCGTTCCAGAGGATGCTCACCCGCCGCACGCCGGCCCGTTCGAGCAGCTCGGCGATCTGCGGTCCGGTGCGCAGCGTCTCGTGGTCGCCGTCGACGATCAGGTGGACGCCCTCGACGCCCTCCACCGCGGGCGCGAGCGAGTCGGGCACGGTCAGGTCGCCGGCGACGACCTCCACGCCCGCGGGCAGCCGCGCCTCGGCGGGATCGCGGGTGAGCGCGCGCACGGTCTGCCCGCGCTGCAGCAGCTGGTCGACGACGTGCCGGCCGGCCTTGCCGGTCGCGGCGGTGACGAGGATGGTCATCTGGATCGACCTCTTGCTCGGAGACGGGAAAGCGCCACCCTAAGTCTTCAAGTGCACTTTAAGTCAAGGGCCCGTCGTGCTCCGCCGACCGGGGCTTGACTTCAAGCCGGCTTGAACGTGAATGATGGGCCGGCGGCCACGCCGCCCTTCCCACGAAACGGAGTTCCGATGCCCTCCCCGCCATCGGCCCGGCGCTCGCCGGGCTGGAGCCTCGCGCTGCTCGCGTTCGGCTCGCTGATCACCGCGCTCGACTTCACGATCGTCTACGTCGCGCTGCCCGACATCGCCCGCGAGGTCGGCTTCTCGGCCCACTCGCTGCAGTGGGTCGTGAGCGCGTACGCGATCTCCTACGGCGGCTTCCTGCTGCTCGGCGGCCGCCTCTGCGACCAGCTCGGCCGCCGGCGGATGTTCGTCGCCGGGATGCTCGCCTTCGGCGGCGCCTCGCTGCTCGGCGGCCTCGCCGCCGACGCGCCCCAGCTGATCGCCGCGCGCGTGCTGCAGGGGCTCGGCGGCGCGCTGCTGTTCCCGGCGACGCTGTCGCTCGTCGTCACGACCTTCGCCGAGGGACGCGAGCGCAACCGCGCGATGAGCGTGTGGGCGGGCGCCGGCGCGGTCGGGCTCAGCCTCGGCGCGCTGCTCGGCGGCGTGCTGACCGAGGCGGTCGGCTGGCAGGGCGTCTTCTTCGTCAACGTGCCGCTCGTCCTGATCGGCGCCGTCGCGGCCTTCCGGCTGCTGCCGGCCGACGGCCCGCGCGAGCGCGGCCGCGGCTTCGACCTCGCCGGCGCGCTCACCGGCACGAGCGGCGCGACTCTGCTCGTCTTCGCGATCTCGCAGGCGCCCGAGCGCGGCTGGCTGTCGGCGCAGGTGCTCCTCGCCGGCGCGCTCGCGCTCGCGCTGCTCGCGGCGTTCGTGCGGATCGAGGCGCGCAGCGCCAGCCCGCTGATGCCGCTGCGCCTGCTGCGCCGGCGCTCGCTCGTCTCCGCCTTCGGCGTGATCTTCGCCTTCGGCGCGACGCTCCAGGCGGTGCCGTACTTCCTCACGCTCTACTTCCAGGAGGTGCTCGGCTTCAGCGCCCTGGAGGGCGGCCTCGCGTTCCTCGGCCCGACGCTCGCGATCACCGCCGGCAACGCGATCGCCGACCGGCTCGTCGCCCGCTTCGGGACGCGCGCCGCGCTGCTGACGGGGATGCTCGTCGGCGCCGCCGGCGCCGCGCTGCTCGCCGTCCAGGTCAGCGCCGAGAGCTCGTACGCCGGCGCGCTCTCCGGCATCGTCGTCGCCGGTCTCGGGATGGGCCTCGTCTTCCCGCCGATGTTCATCGCCGCCGCCGCCGGCGTCGACGGGCACGAGCAGGGCACGGCCTCCGGGATGGCCTCGACCGCGCTGCAGGTCGGCAGCGGCGCCGGGCTCGCGGTCCTCGTCGGGATCGCCTCCTCCGACGGCCTCGGCACGACCTACGCGGTGATCGCGGCCGGGACGCTGCTGGGCGCCGCGGTCGCGGCGACGCTGCCGGGGCTCTCACGCCGGCGGGGGAGCCTCGCGGCGCTCGCGCATCAGGGGGAGCGCAGCGGCTGAGCCGCGGCCACGACGGAGCGCTCCGACGGGGCCGCCATCACGCGCGCGCGACCGGCACCCTTCGCGCGGTAGAGGGCGGCGTCGGCGGAGCGGTACAGCGCGGCGAGGCCCTGCCCGTCGACGCCCCCTTCGGCGAAGCCGGCGCTGAAGGAGACGTTGAACAGGTTGCCGTCGTCGGCGGCGAACGACGTCGCCGTGAACGCCGAGAGCAGGTCGAGCAGCCGCTGCTCCGCGTCCGCGCCCGTCATCCCGTACATCCCGACGACGAACTCCTCGCCGCCCCAGCGGCCGATCACGTCCTCGCCGCGGAACGTCTGCCGCAGCAGGTCGCCGATCCGCTGCAGGACCGCGTCGCCGAGCGCATGACCGTAGCGGTCGTTGATCGCCTTGAAGCCGTCGAGGTCGATGATCGCCAGCGACAGCGGCTCGCCGAAGCGATGCGCCAGCTGCACGAGCTGCTCGAGCGTCTGCGTCGAGCTGCTGCGGTTGGCGACGCCGGTCAGCACGTCGGTCTCGGCCAGCATCCGGTGCAGCGCGAACCGCTCCATCCGGTTGCGGATCCGCGCGAGCAGCTCGGCCGGGACGATCGGCTTGGTCAGGTAGTCGTCCGCGCCGGCCGCGAAGACGCCGTGGACCGTCGCGGGATCGCTGTGCCGCGTCAGGAACAGGATCGGCACCGTCGCCCAGCGGTGGTCGTTTCGCA
>DATIOB010000741.1:0-7440 GCA_035473605.1 Conexibacter sp. | reverse complement strand
GCGGGACCGTCGCGCAGCGTCAGCGACAGGTAGGCGATCTTGTCCGCTCTGCCGATCTGCGCGGCGCCGGCCGGCTCGAACGGGCTCACGACCGCCTTCACCGCCGGATCTCTCGCGTAGGCGGCGGCGATCTTCTCGACGACGGCGCGCTCGCGCGCGTCGGTCAGCTTCGCGTCGCCGGTCGCGCGCAGCACGATCGGGTTGGTGCCGTTCTCCGCGCCGGCCGGGAAGTCGCGCTCGAGCACGTCGGCGGCGCGCTGGCTGTCGGTCCCCGGCAGCGTCGCGTTGTCGTTGGTCTGCGTGCCGAGTCTGCCGGCGAGCGTGCCGAGCCCGATGGCGAGCAGCAGCCAGGCGACCAGCACGATCCGGTGACGGCGGGCGCAGAACGCGCCGAGACGGTGCAGCAGAGCGGTCATCGACGCGTTCTCCAGGTCAAGCTATGAGCGCAGCCGCGCGAGCAGCCGCAGGATTTCGAGGTAGAGCCAGACGAGCGTCACCAGCAGGCTGAAGGCGCCGAACCACTCCATCACCTTCGGCGCGCCGGCCTGGCTGGAGCGATCGATGAAGTCGAAGTCGAGCACGAGGTTGAGCGCGGCGACGCCGACGATCACGAGGCTGATGCCGATCCCGAGCGGCGAGGCGTCGTTGAGCGGCGCCACCTCCATCCCGAACAGCGCCAGCACGAAGCAGACGATGTAGAAGAGGAAGATCGCGCCGGTCGCGGCGACGACGCCCATGCGGAACTTGTCCGTGACCTTGATGATTCTCGTCTGGTAGACGACCAGCATCACCGCGGCGACGGCGAAGGTCAGCCCGGCGGCCTGGATCGCGATGCCGGGGTACTCCTGCTCGAAGAGGGCGGTGATCGCACCGAGCAGGACGCCCTCGACGAGCGCGTAGATCGGCGACGTCCACGGCGACCACTGCGGCTTGAAGATCGTCGCGATCGCGACCACCAGGCCGATCAGCGCCGCCGGCAGCACGACCGCGACGACGTCCTCGTTGTTGGCGGTCGCGCCGTAGGCGGTGGCGCCGGCGATGAAGCAGATCGTCAGCAGCACGAGCGTCTTGTTGACCGTGCCGCGAATCGTCATCCGGTCGGTGCCGACGCCGGCACCGACGCGGCCGAACGCCTTCAGAGCGGGATTGCTGGTGTCCATGCCCCCGATATCGGCCGCTGCGCGCCAGCTCTGAAGCAACGGATCGGCTACAGGGATCCCCGCGTCCGGCCGACAACGGGGGCAATGTCCGCTCGGATGCCATCCTCGGCGCTGCTCGCGCGCGCCGCCGCGGCGCTGCTCGCACTGCTCTGCTGCGCCGCGCTCGCCGGCTGCGGCGACTCCGGCGACGACGCCAGAGGCCGCCTGGAAGCGGCCCTCACCGACGCGCTCGACCGCGCGCTCGACGACGAGGGCTCCTTCTCGACGGTCATCAGTGCCCGCTGCGGCAGCGGCGGCCCCAGAACCGACTGCGCGCTCGGCATCTCGGCCGGCGCGACCGACGCCTACGAGGACCGCTTCCGCGTCACCGTCGGCGCCGACGGCTGCTGGCGTGCGACGCGCGAGAGCGTCGTCGTCGCGGCCGGCCTCGACGCCGAGCACGCCCCGCCGCGGGTCCTGAACGGGTGCATCGGATGAGCGCGCTCGTCACCCCGCCGCCGGATGCGCCGGCCCGTCCCGAGCACACGATCTTCGGTCACCCGCGCGGTCTCGCCACGCTCTTCATGACGGAGATGTGGGAGCGCTTCAGCTACTACGGGATGCGCGCGATCCTCGTGCTCTTCCTCGTCGCGCCGACCTCCGACGGCGGCCTCGGCCTCTCGCTCGGCGAGGCGACCGGCATCTACGGCCTCTACTCGGCGCTCGTCTACGTCGCGGCGATGCCCGGCGGCTGGATCGCCGACCGCCTGCTCGGCGCCCGTCGCACGGTGATCCTCGGCGGCGTCGTGATCACGCTCGGCCACTTCACGATGCTCGCGCCCGGGACCGGCGGGATCGTCGCGGGCCTCGTCGTGATCGTGATCGGGACGGGGCTGCTGAAGCCGAACATCTCGACGATGGTCGGCGCGCTCTACCGCACCGACGACCCGCGCCGCGACGCCGGCTTCTCGATCTTCTACATGGGCATCAACCTCGGCGCCTTCATCGCGCCGCTGGCGATCGGGCCGATCGGCCAGGACGTCTCGTGGCGGCTCGGCTTCGCGCTCGCCGGCGTCGGGATGCTGTTCGGCCTCGCGCAGCTGCTGCTGACGCAGAAGGACCTCGGCGACATCGGCCTGAGACCGGGCGCGCCGCTGGCGCGCGAGGAGCGCGGCCGCGTCGCGCGCCGCGGCGGCCTCGCGCTGATCCCCGTCGCGGCGCTGCTCGCGCTGTTCCTGCTCGGCGCGATCTCGGCGGTCGGGATCGAGCATGCGATCACCTTCCTGATCATCCTCGTGCCGGTCGCCTGGTTCACCTTCGCCTTCCGCCACGCCGCGGACGAGGGCGAGCGCGACCGCCTGCGCGCGCTGCTGGCGCTGTTCTGCGCCTCGGCCGTCTTCTGGATGGTCTACGACCAGTCGGGCTCGGTGATCTCGATCTTCACCGAGCAGGACGTCGCGCCCGACGTGCTCGGGGTCTCGGTGCCGTCGTCGGTCTACCAGTCGCTCAACCCGCTCTACATCCTGCTGCTGGCGCCGGTGATGGCCGCCCTCTGGGTGAAGCTCGGCGCGCGCCAGCCGTCGACGCCGCTGAAGTTCGCGATCGGCCTCGGCCTCGTCGCGCTCGGCTTCGTGCTGATGGTCGGCGCGGCGGCCGCGACCGGCGACGGCGGCAAGGCGTCGCCGATGTGGCTGGTCGTCGTCTACCTCGTGCTGACCGTCGGCGAGCTGGCGCTCAGCCCGGTCGGCCTGAGCGCCGCGACGAAGCTGGCGCCGGCCGCCGCGGCCGGCTCGACGATGGCGGTCTGGTTTCTGTCGGTCTCCGTCGGCGACGCGATCGGCGGAGAGCTGGGCGGGCTCGTCTCCAGCATGGGGATGGGGCCGTGGTTCGGGATGATGGCGGCGTTCGCGGCAGCCGCGGGCGTGTTCATGCTGTTGGGGCGCCGGCGCGTGACGCGCTGGATGCTTGGCGATCGAGGAGGACGCAGTGTCGACGAGTGACGTGCCGGGCGGACAGCCGCCGGCGAACAGAGATCCGTACGGGACCGGGCCGGACGAGGGCGGGCGCACGTTCGGCGCCGGCGTGCTCGCGGCCGTGGCGGTCGCGGTGCTGGTGATCGCCGGCCTCGGCGGCTACCTGATCGGGCACAGCAGCGGCGACGACGAGGGCAAGAGAAGCGGCGAGGCCAGCGGCCAGCAGGCCGGCTTCCAGAGAGGCCTGGAGCAGGGGCGCACCGAGGGTGCTGCGCCGTTCCAGAGAGGCGAGTCCGGCTACAAGCTGATCTACGACGCCGGCAAGGCGAAGGGCGTGCAGATCGGCCTCAAGCGCGGCACCGCCGCGGGCGAGAAGGCCGGCGAGGCGATCGGCGAGAGAAGCGGCGAGCGCGTCGGCTTCGAGCAGGGCGAGAGACAGGGCGTCACGACCGGCGAGTCCGAGGGCGTCAGACAGGGCGCCGCGGCGGTGCTCGGCGGCTTCAACTGGAGCGAAGGCACCTACTACATCGTCGACTTCGCCGCCAGCAGCACGGCCGGCGTGCCGTTCACGATCGCCAACCGCACGCAGCTGCAGCCGGGCAGCTCCTACACGCTGTGCGCCGACGGGGGCGTCTGCACGTCGGCCGCGGGCAGCGGCGGCGGCT
Source organism: Conexibacter sp. (assembly GCA_035473605.1). Taxonomy (GTDB): domain Bacteria; phylum Actinomycetota; class Thermoleophilia; order Solirubrobacterales; family Solirubrobacteraceae; genus Conexibacter. Next base: position 3,663 of record DATIOB010000741.1, on the reverse strand, counting down.
CGGGCAACGGCGGCGGTAACAGCGGCGGCGCCAGCGACCCGAACGAGTAGGCGGGAGCGCGGCGTGGCGACGGCGATCGACCCGCGGCTGATCGCCGCGCTGCATCCGCAGACGGTCCGGCACGGCGCGCTCGGCGACGAGCGCGCCGCACCGCACGTCGTCTTCCAGACCTCGACGTTGCAGGCACTGCTCGACGGCGCCTACGACGGCGACCTGACGATCGGAGAGCTGCGCGCCCACGGCGATCTCGGCCTCGGCACCTTCCAGGCGCTCGACGGCGAGATGGTCGTGCTCGACGGCGAGGTCTGGCGCGCCCGCGTCGACGGCTCGATCGTCGCCGTGCCCGACGGCGAGCTGACGCCGTTCGCCGTCGTGACGCCGTTCGCGCCGGAGGTCACCGTCGCGGTCGAGCGCGAGCTGGGCCACGACGAGCTGCTCGCCTTCGTCAACGCGCACGAGCCGTCGCCCGACGTCGCGCTGGCGATCCGCTTCGACGGGCGGCTCGCGGCCGTCCACGCCCGCTCGGTCGCGCCGCAGCGGCGCCCCTACCGCCCGCTGATGGAGATCGCCGCCGAGCTGCACGACTTCATGCTGCCGGCGACCGACGGCGCGCTCGTCGGCTTCCGCTTCCCGCAGGGCGCCGAGGGCGTCGAGCTGCCCGGCTTCCACCTGCATGCGATCACCGACGACCGCGCCCGCGGCGGGCATGTGCTGAGCGCGGCCGTCGGCCCGGGCGTCCTGCGGATCGAAACGCTCACGACGCTCCACATGGAGCTGCCGCCGGGCGTCGAGCTGCCTGCGCCGCCGCTCGACGCCGCCGCCGCTCGCGCCCGCGCCGCGGCGCTCGCGCGGCTCGAGCGCGACGCCTAGGAACTGCGCCTACGCCGACGCGCGCTGCTGCAGTGCGCTCGCGAGTGCGGTGCGGCGCGTCACGCCGAGCCGCGCGAAGGCGACCCGCAGGTGGGTGTTGACGGTGTGCTCGCTGATCCCGAGCGTCGTCGCGACCTCGCGGTTGGTGCGGCCGGAGGCGACCAGCTGGGCGATCTCCAGCTGGCGCGGCGTCAACCCGTAGTCCGCGGCTGTCGGCGCGTCGTGGCCGACCCCGCCGCCGAGCGCCCGCCGCTCGTGCGCGGCCAGCTCGGCGCGCGCATGCGCGCCGATCGAACGGGCGATCTGCTCGGCCTCCGCGAAGCGCTCGGCCGCGACCTCGGGCGCGCCGAGCGCCGCCTGCGCCGCGCCGGCCAGCCGTGTCGCACCGAGCTCCAGCAGCCGCGACGGGGCGCGCCGCGCGGCCTCGGCGGCGGCGGTGGCGTGCACCTCGGCGTTGAGCGGACGGTCGTCGGCGAGCGCGACGAAGGCGGCGGTGCAGCCGGTCAGCGCCGCGCCGAACGGCGTGCGCGCGAAGCCGACCGCCTCCAGCAGCGCGAGCTGCCGGTGCGCGTCGTCCTCGTCACGGCGTTCGAGCGCCAGCCGGACGCGTGTGTGCAGCAGGACCGCGCGCGCCTGCGGCAGCAGCAGCGCGAGCCGCTCGACGGTCGTCGCCGGCAGCAGCAGCTCGGCACAGCGCTCCGGCTGGCCGCTGTCGAGCAGCGCCGGCGCGACCGCCCATGCGGCGATCGCATCGAACTCGCCGGGGTCGGCCGCGTGGGGACGCAGCGCCAGCAGCTCCTCGCCGGCCTTCAGCGCGCCGGTCAGCTCGGCGTGGACGGTGCGCTGGATCGTCTGCGCCGCCAGGGCGAGCGTCAGCAGCGCGGCGTCGCCGCTGGCGCGTGCGACCGCGACCGCCTCGCGCGCTGTCGTCGCCGCGCCCGGCAGGTCGCCGGCGACGGCGGAGGCGAGCGCGCGGATCGCCAGCGTCGCGAGCGCTATCTCGGCGTGCTCGTCGCCGCGCGCCAGCACGGCGGCGCGCGCGAGCCGATCGCGCGCCGCGCGCACGTCGCCGAGGACGCTCCAGTCGACGAGGCCGAGCCACAGCAGCGCGTCGAGCCGCTCCTGCGGCGGCGCGCTGGGGACGCGCGCCAGCAGCATCGCGGCGCTGTTGCGGGCCCGCGTCGCGCCGTCGACGTCGTCGTCAGCCCCGATCGCGGCGGCGAGCTGCGCCTGCGCGATCGCCGCGGTGATCGTCAGCTTGCGCGCGCGAGCGTCGGCGAGCGCGGCCGTCGCGGGGCCGTGCTGGGCGCGCAGCTCGCCCGCCCAGGGAGCGCCGAACGCGCTGCGGAGCGCGCGTGCGAGACGCTGGTGTGCCGCGTCCCTCCCGGGCGGCGCAGGTCCTGCGGTGCTTCGCTCCATCGCCGCCGCATCGTAGCCCCGGATCGCAGGCAGCGGCTCGATGGTCTGAAGTGTTGTGTCACATAGACGTTCGCTTGGCCGGTCAGTCGAACGGCAATCGGCGCGTCGAGGCGCCAGCGCGAGCGAATTCCCGCGGCTCAGCGGTGCGGTGCGGAGCATCCGCTCGATCGACTCAGCCGCCCGCCGGCGCGGCCAGCGCCCCGACGACCGTCGCCGCCAGGAGACGCTCGGCCTCCGCGGCGGTCGCGTCGCCGGTGAGGTGGGTCTCGACGGCGCTGACCGCGATGGCGCGCATGATCCGCACCTGCCAGGCGACCGGCATGTCGTCGCGCACCTCGCCGCGCTCGCGCGCGATTCCCAGCCAGCGCTCCATCGCCTGGTCGCCGGCGGTCTGCGCCGCGTCGTCGGCCAGCGCGTCGTGGCCGGCGAGGAAGCGGAAGCGCCGTCCGAGCGCGACCGAGCTGCCGGCGATCGCGGCGGCGACCTGCGCCAGCGGCGGGTCGCCCGCGGTCGCGGCCAGCGCGGCGGCGTCGGCCTCGCGTCCGACGACGCCGAAGATCGCGCGCAGCAGCTCCTCGCGCGAGGGGAAGTGGCGGTAGACGGTCGTGCGCGTGAGGCCGGAGGCGTCGGCGATCTCGCGCATCGTCGCCTCGGGCTCGGCGGACAGCAGCCGCAGCGCCGCCGCGATCACGGCGTCGTGGTTGCGGCGGGCGTCGGCGCGCGCGGGCGGCGTCAACGCGTCGCGGGCGGGCGGCGGCGCTCTCGCCGGCAGCGGGGCCTGGGGAGGTCTCGAGGGCATCTCGTGGCGTAAACGTTACGTTCTGTCACACTTCTCGGCGGTCGCCGTCCCCCAACCCTCTCAGGCCTCCTCCATGAACTCAGCAGTCGACGCAGCCGCGCCCGCGCGCGGCAGCGGCCGCGACAACCCCTGGCTCACGCTCGCCGCGGTCGCGCTCGGCGTGATGATGGTCGGCCTCGACGGCACCGTCGTCGGCGTCGCCAACCCGACGATCGCCGCAGATCTCGACGCCTCGCTGGCCGGCCTGCAGTGGGTCACCAACGGCTATCTGCTCGCGCTCGCGGTGCTGCTGATCGTCGGCGGCAAGCTCGGCGACCGCTTCGGCCGCAAGAAGATCTTCATCATCGGCATCGTCGGCTTCGCGCTGACGTCGCTGCTGTGCGCGCTGGCGCCGTCGATCGGGGTGCTGGTCGCCGCGCGCGTGCTGCAGGGCGTCGCCGGCGCGCTGCTGATGCCGAACGTGCTGTCGCTGATCAGCGTCCTGTACACCGGCGCCGACCGGCTCAAGGCGCTGTCGGCCTACGGGATGGTGATGGGCGTGGCCGCCGCCGGCGGGCAGCTGATCGGCGGCGTGC
>DATIOB010000740.1:0-5924 GCA_035473605.1 Conexibacter sp. | reverse complement strand
CCACTTGTCGCCCTTCTTGACGGCAGTGGTCTTCATGCCGGAGACGTCGGAGCCGGCGTCGGGCTCGGTCAGGCAGAAGGAGGCGAGCAGCGGCGCCTCCGTGAGGCGGCCGAGGTACTCCTTCTTGAGCTCGTGCGAGCCGCCGAGGATCAGCGGCGCCGTGGCGAGGCCGTTGCAGCCGACGGAGGTCTGGATGCCGGAGCAGCCCCAGGCCAGCTCCTCCTCGATGACACAACCGTCGAGGTAGCCGAGGCCGACGCCGCCGTACTCCTCGGGGACGTGGTTGTTCATCAGGCCGACTTCCCAGGCCTTCTTGATGATCTCCTCGGGCCAGGTGCCGTCCTTGTCGAGCTCCCAGGCGACCGGGCGCATCTCCTTCTCGGCGAAGTCGTGCGCGACCTCTCGAAGGTTCTTCTGCTCGTCGGTGAGCGTGAAATTGACCACGGTGATTGCTCCTTGAGGCGGTGCGGTGTTCCGCGGCGGCGCCGTGGCCCCCTGCGGACGACAGATTGACTGGTCAGTCAACGGGTTGTGGCAAGGGTAGCGAACCTTCCCCGCGGATCTCAAGAGGGAGCCGGCGGCCTGTCATGTGGCGGTCCTCGCGACGGGGTACCCTCCCGGCATGGCCGAACTTCGCCGCTTCGAGCTGGACGAGCTGCTCGTCCGCCCGGGCACCTACTTCAATCCGCAGACCGAGGTCCTGGTCGTCGTCGACGACTCTCCCGAGATGGACCAGGCCGTCTTCAACATGGAAAGCGCCGAGGGCGCCGACTGGGTGCTCGTCTCCGACGAGTCGCCGATCGACGAGGCGGAGCGCGACGAGATGCTCGAGCGCTTCCAGGTCAGCTACCACCCCGGCGGTCCGAACTCGATCACCGACGACGGCGACGAGCCCGACGACGAGCTGGAAGAGGACGACCAGGAGGTCGGCCGGGAGGACTAGTGCTTCGCATTGCGAGTTCCACGCCAGCGCGCTGCCCTGCGGGCGCGCGCGGGAACTCGCGTCACGCGAAGGCGAAGGCGAGCGCCAGGACGGCGTAGACCGCCAGCAGCTGCACGCCTTCGAACCACGTCGACTCGCCCTCGTTGGTGACGTGGTTGGCGATCAGCACCGCGATCAGGAAGGCGCCCAGCTCGAAGCCGTTGAAGACGAGCGCGAGCGGGTTGGGGCCGAGCACGAACGAGCACAGCACCAGCACCGGGATCACGAAGAGCGCGATCTGGGCGCTGGAGCCGATCGCGATGTTGACCGCCAGGTTCATCTTGTCCTTGTAGGCGACCAGGACGGCCACCCAGTGCTCGGCCGCGTTGCCGACGATCGCGATCACGATCGCGCCGACGAAGAACTCGGTCAGCCCGATCGACGAGGCCGCCTCCGAGATCGAGCCGACGAGGATCTCCGACATCACGCCGACGGCGACGCCGGCGAGCGCCAGCGCGCCGACCGATCTGCGCACCGGCCAGGCGGCGTGGCCCTCGTCCTCGTCGTGCGACTCCGGCGGGTTGAACAGCCTGCGATGGGTCTTCAGCGAGAAGACGAGGCCGGCCGCGTAGGAGGCGAGCAGCACCAGCGCGACCGCCAGCGAGAGGTGCTCGACGGTCGCGTCGTAGGAGATCCGCTCGGCGCCGGGCTTCGGCAGCCCCTTGCCCTCGACCATCTCGAAGATCGCCGGCATGATCAGCGCGGCGCCGGCGAGCAGCAGCATCGTCGACTGCGCGCTGGCGGCGGCGCGGCTGAAGGTCTGCCGCTCGCGCCCGATCCCGCCGACGAGCATCGAGGCGCCCAGCACGAGCAGGATGTTGCCGATCACCGAGCCGACCAGCGACGCCTTGACGACCTCGTGCAGGCCCTTCTCGAGCGCGAAGAGGGCGATGATCAGCTCCGGCGCGTTGCCGAAGGTGACGTTCAGCAGGCCGCCGATGCCGGGGCCCGAGCGGGCCGCCAGCTCCTCGGTGGCGCGGCCCATCAACGCCGCCGTCGGGACGACGCCGAGCGCCGAGGTGAAGAAGATCGCGACCGGCGAGACGCCCGCGAGGTCGAGCACGACCGCGAGCGGGATGAAGGGGACGAGCAGCCACGGCCAGCCGTCGCTGGACAGCACGCGAGAGCGCAGCGACGGACGCTGCTCGTGACGGGGGCTCGACACGGGCGGGACCCTACCCGCCCGAGAGGTCGGCGAAGCGAGCGCGGCCGGCGGAGTCCCCACCGGCCGCGACGCGCGAGCGCGGGGCGCGCCGCAGCGCGCCCCGCGGCTCAGCGGATCATCTCGTCAGCCGGTCCGCGCACTTCTGCTGCTCGGCGGTGTCGCCGGCAGCGTCGGTGAGGCATCTCTGGTACTCGCCGAGCGCATCCGCGTCGGCACCGCCGCCGGCAGCGCCGCCGCCGCCGAGGCCGGAGGAGCCGAGCAGGCCGCCGAGGCCGGCGAGCAGCTCGTCGATCGGTCTCGTGTTGGCGGGCGCCTCGATCGTCTGCGCCTCGTTGAGCTCCGTCAGCTCGAAGGTGAGCGACGCCGAGCCGGCTCTCTCGCCCTCCGGCTGGACGCCGGTCGTCAGCTCGAGCTTGCGCACCGTCTTGTCGTCGCTGCCGGTCCAGACGTCGATTCTCGGATCTCTGACCGCTCTCTCGATCTCGGCGCGCGCGTCCGCCGGGATCGAGCTGGGGACCTGGCCGCCGGTCGCGTCCGCGAGACCCTGTCTGTCGATCTCCGCGAGCACTCTGTCGATCGAGTCCATCAGCGCCGCGACGTCGACGTCGGCCGTGATGTGCTCGGTGTCGACGCCGCCGACCTGCTCGGTGCCGACGACCTCCGGGTTCGTGATCCAGCTCTGCGGATCGATGTCGGGCAGCGCCGGGACGGCTCTGTCCTCGGTGCCCGTCTGCTGTCTGGCCATCGCGAGGTACTCGGCCGGCACCTCGTAGGCGCTGCCGTCGAACTCGACGAACAGTCTGTCGCTCGTCGAGATGAGGCCGGCTCTGAAGCCCTGGCCGCTCGCGTCGATGCTCGCGTCGATGTCGAACTTCGGGTAGTCGCCGCCGCCCTGAGACTCGAACGGGCCGCCGAGCGTGACGGCGATCTGCTCGCCGCCGGACTCGCCCGCTCTGATGCTGAGCGCGAATCTGCCGCTTCTGACGTCCTTCGTGCCGCTGAAGGTCTCCTCCAGGAGCGTGCGCGCGTCGGCGGTGTCACCGCCCCCGCTGGTGCCGCTCGTGCTGCTCGGCGAATCGTCGTCGCTGCCGCATGCCGACAGCGCGAACGCTGCGACGATCGCGAGCAGCAGCGCGACAACGGCGCGTGCTCTGTGTTCCAGGACACGATGGGTCACGTGCAATCTCCTTCTCACTGGTGGCGGCGGGCGGCGGCGAGCGTAACACTCACTTCCGTGCGTTCCGCGCCCTTGCTGTGTCTTTGCATCGTCGCAGGTGCACTCCTTTCAGGTTCCGCTTCGGCTTCCTCCAGCAAAGTGCTGGTGATGGACGAGCAGGGCCGAGTGCACGAGCGAGTCGATCCCGCGCTGCCGCCTGTCGGCAGCCCGCTCGCCGACCTCCCGACCCCGCGCCAGTTCGAGGCGGCCGCCGCACGCACCGCCGCTCCCGGCGCGAGAGCGCGCCTGGCCCGCAGCAGCAGCCCGCGCGCCCGCCGCGCCGCCGCGCGCACCGTGCGCGGCGAGCTGAAGAAGCTGGAGCGCAGCGGCGAGATCACGGCGGCGGAGCAGACCGAGTACCGCGCGATCTACGACGACGCGCTGCGCTTCCGCAGCCGCCTCACCGGCAGCCGCGGCGACGCGCTGCAGGGCGTCCTCAACAACACCAACTTCATGGCCGGGCGCGGCGATCTGACCGCCTCGCGCCTGCCGGCGATCTTCACCACGCTGAGACGCAACCGCGACTGGTGGGCGACCGGCCGGCTGCTCTCCTACGGCGAGCGCGTCGAGTTCAACGACAGCGAGCTGGTGTGGCAGTACTACCCCGGCGAGGGGATCCAGCTGCAGGTGCTCGGCACCTTCGGCAAGGGCAACGGCCTGTGGATGGCCAAGGACCAGCGCAGACTGGCCAACCTGCTCGACGAGATGACGGAGCTGGCCTCGACGCGCGGCGGCGCGCTCGCCTGGGAGTACTACTTCTACTTCGGCGGCGGCCGCCCGCCGTGGGCCAGCGCGATGGCGCAGGCGACCGGCGTGCAGGTCTTCGCGCGCGCCTCGCAGCTGCTGAAGAAGCCGGCGTACATGAAGACCGCGGGACAGGGGATCAAGCTGTTCGGCGTCGACGCGACGACCGGCGTCAGCACGAAGACGAGCGCTGGACGCCGCTTCCTGCTCTATTCCTTCGCGCCCAGCCAGCAGGTCCTCAACGGCTTCGTGCAGACGCTCGTCGGGCTCAACGACTACTGGGAGATCTCCGGCGACGCCCGCGCGCGCAAGCTGTTCCAGGCCGGCGAGCGGCAGGCGCGGCTCGACCTCGCGGCGACCGACACGGGCGCGTGGTCGCTCTACCAGGTCGGCGGCTCGGAGTCCGACCTCAGCTACCAGACGCTCGTCACGGAGTTCATCCACAACCTCTGCGACCGCGCCGAGATCGCCTTCTGGTGCAGAGCGGACGAGCGCTTCAGAGGCTATCTGAAGGAAGCGCCCGAGCTGGAGCTGCTGACCGAGCGCGTGCGCGGCGGCTCGACCTCGCTGGTGCGCTTCGAGGTCTCGAAGACGTCGAAGGTCGGGCTGACGATCACCCGCTCCGGCAGCACCTCGCTGTCGACCAGCGCGACCGTCTCGCGCGGGCCGCACGGCTACTCGTGGAAGGTCCCCAGCAGTCCCGGCACCTACCAGGTCGTGCTCAGCGGCACCGACCTCGCCGGCAACGTCGGGCGCACGACCGCGACGATCACGGTCACCGGCAAGGCGCGCGTGTAGCGCGGACCGCCCGCGCGTAGAATCGCGGGGGTGGCCGATGACGCGCGCAAGACGTGGGTGCTGACCTGCTCGCCGGAGAACTACGCCGCCACGCGGGCGCACGCCCACAGCGTGATCGGCGTGAAGGAGCGCAACCGCAACCGTGCGCTGCAGTTCGAGGTCGGCGACCGCATCGTGCTCTATCTGACGCGCGTCTCGGCGTTCGCCGCCAGCCTGATCGTGAGCGGGCCGATGTTCGAGGAGCGGACCGTGCTGTGGCCCGGCAAGCCGAGCAGAATCGACATCTACCCGTGGCGTTTCCAGACGCGGCCGGAGATCGTGCCCGACGACGAGGAGTGGGTGCCGGCGGAGACGCTCGTCGACTCGCTCGACCACGTCGCGAGATGGCCGCGCGAGCATTGGACGCTCGCCTTCCAGGGCCAGCTGCGGGTCGTGGGCGCGCACGACACGCGGGTCCTGCTGGAACGGCTGCGGGCGGCCGAGGCCGTCAGCGCCGGCGCCGGCGCGACGGTCGGGAGCTGAGCGGATGCTGACGCGGCTGTCGAAGGCGTGGCGCGGGTTGGCGCCGGAGGGGCGGATGGCGGCCGGCGCGGCGCTGCTGCTGTTCCTGACGATGTTCCTGCCCTGGTACCAGCTCAACGCCGTCGTCAGCGACAGAACGGGCGGCAGGCTGTTCGGCGACAACATGAACGCGTTCGCCGTCTTCTCGTTCGTCGAGGCGGCGGTGCTGCTGGTCGCGGTGGCGGTGCTGTTCCTGCTGTTCGCGCGCGCCGAGGGGCGCGCCTTCCACCTGCCGGGCGGCGACGGCACGATCGTGATGGTCGCCGGCGGCTGGACGGTGCTGCTGCTCGTCTGGCGGCTGTTCGACAAGCCCGACGTCGACGGCGGCGCTGTCGGCAACGTCGGCATCCAGTGGGGGATCTTCTTCGCGCTCGGCGCCGCCGGGCTGCTGACCTGGGCCGGCGTACGGATGCGCGCCGCCCACCGGCCCGAGCCGGCCAACCCGGCCGCGGTCGGCG
>DATIOB010000739.1:0-9861 GCA_035473605.1 Conexibacter sp. | reverse complement strand
CGCGCGCGCCCCAGGTCCAGGATCCCGCGACCCCGCGACCGCTGCCGGCTGTCGGCGCCGTGCTCGCCTTCGACCACGTCAGCGTGCGTGTGCCGGGGGCGCAACTCTCACCGTCGCGCCACGACCACGCCTGCACCACCTGCGCCGGCGACTGCGCCGCGGACGACGGCGGCACGACAGACGACCACCGCATCGACGGTCCGCTCGTGCTCGACGACGTCTCGTTCGCGGTCGCGCCGGGAGAGCGCGTCGTGCTGGTGGGGCCGAGCGGCGCCGGCAAGACGACGATCGCGCGGTTGGCCGCCCGCCTGATCGATCCCGACGCGGGCGTCGTCTCGCTCGGCGGCGTCGACCTGCGCGACGCCGTCCAGACGGAGGTGCGCGAGCGCGTGCTGACGATCGCGCAGGGCGCCCGGCTGTTCACGACGACCGTGCGCGAGAACGTGCTGCTGGCGCGCCGCTCCGCCGGCGAGGCGGAGGTCGTCGCCGCGCTGCGGGCGGCCGGGCTCGGCGGCTGGCTGGAGACGCTGCCGCACGGGCTCGACACGCTCGTGGGGGAGGACGGCGCGCAGCTCTCCGGCGGCGAGCGGCAGCGGCTGCTGGTCGCGCGCGGGCTGCTGTCGCGCGCGGATCTGCTCGTCCTCGACGAGCCGACCGCCCATCTCGACCAGCGCACCGCCCGCGCGCTGATGCGCGACCTCGACGTCGCCGCCGGCGAGCGCGCGCTGCTGGTGATCACGCACGATCCGGCGCAGCTCCCGCGTGCCGATCGCGTGCTGGAGCTGCGCGGTGGCAGGCTGACGCGGCTGATCTAACTCTCAGCCTGAGGTTAGAGGCGCTCGGCCAGCCGGACCTCATCCTCCGCTCATCCGCGCTCGCTAGCCTTCCGCGCTGGTCGTACGCGAGACCGAGCCGTCCCGTGCTTGAGGAGGCGCTGCTGGGGGAACGGTCGCGCCGGCCATGACGACAAATCGCACGACAACCGACTCCGACCGCAGCGCGGCGATCGATGGAGTGCGCGGCCTCGCCGCGCTGTCGGTGCTGCTCTTCCACGCCTGGCTCTACACGCGGCTGGAGGTCTCCGCCTCCGCGCGCGAGACGACGCTCGACTACGCCCTGCACGAGGGCCGGCTCGGGCTCGTGCTCTTCTTCGTGCTGTCCGGCTTCCTGCTGTGGCGCCCGTTCGTCGCCGCGGCGCGCGGCAGCCGCCCGCGGCCCGGCGTGCGCGAGTACCTCGTCCGCCGCGGCGCGCGCGTGCTGCCGGCCTACTACCTGGCGCTCGTCGGCTCGGTGGTGCTGCTGTGGGGCGCGGCCGAGACGCCGGGCGTGCGCCTGCCGCCGGCCGAGCTGCTGCCGCTCTTCCTCGTCTTCGCGCAGAACTTCAACCCGCAGACGGTGATGAAGCTCGATCCGCCGATGTGGACGCTGGCGGTCGAGGTCAGCTTCTACCTGCTGCTGCCGCTGGTCGCCGTCGTGGCGCTGCGGCTGCCGCGCCACCGCGCGGTGCAGGCGCTGGTGCCGCTCGCGCTGCTGCTGTTCGGCGTGCTCTGGAACGTCGACATCGCCGGCGAGAGATCGATCGTCGCGGGCAAGCTGCTGCCGGCGATGCTGCCGTACTTCGCGCTCGGGATGCTGGTCGCGCTGGCGCTCGACGGGCGGGCGCTGTTCGGCCGTCGCGCCGCGTACGCGCTGCTGCTCGCCGGCGCCGGACTGGTCGTCGCCGACGCGCTCTGGCAGGCCCACGGGGCGGCCTCGCAGTCGACCTCCTACGCCTTCCGCATCTGGCGCGACCTGCCGGGAGCGGCCGGCTTCGCGCTCGTGATCGCGGTCGCGGCCGGCAGCGCCGGCGCCGGCACCGCGCTGCTGCGCTGGCGGCCGCTCGTCTATCTCGGCACGATCTCCTACGGCGTCTACCTGTGGCACGTCCCGGTGCTGCTGGCCGTCCGTCACCTCGGCCTGCTGCCGCTGCACACGCTCCCGGCGATCGTCGCCGCGCTCGTGCTGACGGTGCCGGTCGCGGCGGCGAGCTGGCACTGGATCGAGCAGCCCGCGGTCGCCTGGGCGCGCGGCTTCACGCGCCGCTGGCGCCGACCGGCCGCCCGCCGCGACCGCGTCGCGCCCGAGCCGGGCCGCGGTTAGGCCGCGATCGCCTTCGGCTGCACGGCCTCGCCGGCGAAGACGCGCGCGAGCACGCCGACGTGGGTCGCCAGCGCGTCGAGGTCGTCCGAAGCGGTCGGCCCGTGCAGCCCGATCACCAGCCGCGTGACGGTCAGCAGGCCGGGGCTGGCGATCGCGCCGTCCTCCAGGCTGCCGATGTAGTTCTTGTGCATCCCCGTGCGCTCGGCGAGCACGGTCCGCGTCAGCTCGCGCCGCCGTCGCAGCAGCCGCAGCGCGCGGCCGAGCGCGACGGCGCCCGGCTCGTGAGCGGGCGGCTCCGGCGCCGTCCGCGGCAGCATGCCGACCGGGAGCGGCCGCACGAAGCTCTCGGCGAGCACCGCGACGCTGACGCCGAGGGCGCGCGCAAGACGGTTGGCGGTCGCGAGCCCGGGGTTGGCAATCGTGCCGCGTTCGAGCGCGCCGAGGTAGTTGCGGTGCAGTCCCTCGCGCGCGGCGAGGTCGCGCTGGGTGATCCCGGCAGCGGTGCGCAGGGCGCGCACCACGGCGCCGAACGACTCGGCGCCGCCGACGTCGTCGGCCTCCGTCGGAGTGGTGAGGAGCGTGAGAGAGGACATCGCGGCGCATGCTCGCTCCCGTCACCTGCCGCCGCTAGTCCCCCTCGGAATGGTCCGCCCGCTGAATACTCAGCGCTAGGTATGAGAGTGGGAGGAAGATCCGCCCGCTTCGATCAGGCCGTGATCCAGCGCGTAACGCACCAGTTCTGCGCGCGACGAGCGTCGGACCTTCTGCTGGATGTGGGCGCGATGCGACTCGACGGTGCGCACGCTGAGGAACAGCTGCTGCGCGATCTCGCTGTTGGTGTGCCCGAGCGCGATCAGCCGCAGCACCTCCAGTTCGCGTGCGGTGAGGTCGTCGGGCGGTCCGCTCGGCGGCGGCTCGGCGGCCATCTTCGCGCCCAGCTCGGGGTTCAGGTACGTGCGCCCGTCGCGTGCGAGCCGGACCGCCTGGACCAGCTCGTCGCCGGCGGCCTCCTTGAGCACGTAGGCGCGGGCGCCGGCTCGCAGCGCCTCGCGCGCGAAGGCCGGGTCCTGCTGCATCCTCAGGACGACGACCGCGGTCTCGGGCAGGTCGGAGACGATCCGCGGGATCGCCTCGAGGCTCGGCTCGCCGGGCATGTTGAGGTCGAGCACGAGCACGTGCGGGTGGTGCACGCGCACGGCGCGGATCGCCGCCTCGACGTCGCCGGCCTCGCCGACGACGGCGATGTCGTCCTCGGCGTCGAGCACCAGCCTCAGGCCGGCGCGCACGACGCGGTGGTCGTCCGCGAGCACGACGCGGATCTCTTGCTGCTCGACGCTGGTCACATTCGTGACGATAGCCGCGCGGCGCCCGAGGCGGCAGGCGCGAGCACCACTCGACCCGCTCCGTGGGAACTACGGATCTGCGCCGTTCGTGTGCGCGCGGGCACCGTCGGCGCCGATCACGGGTACTAGCGTCGCAGGCACCGAATCGCAAACCGCAGCACAGGAGGTCCCCACGATGGCCAGCACGACGACGAAGCGAGTGGCGGCGGCAGCCGTGGGAGCGGCCGGCGCCGGCCTGGCGGTCAAGCGGGCGCTCGGTTCCGACGGGGTCCGCTTCGCGCGCATGGGCGGCAACTCGATCGCCGCGCCCGACGCGGCCGGCTGGGTCACCGACTTCCTCAATGCCGCCTACTACGCGCGCGAGCCCGGGCAGCGCGACGTCGACGACCTGCGGCTCGCCTTCGCGATCGTCACGACCCGCTGGGCTCGCGGCGGGCGGCGGCTGCACGCCCATGACGTGCTCGCCTTCCACCGCGCCTTCGGCCGCCGCCGGCTGCATGTCGGCGGCGGCGACGGCGGCGCTCACCGCGGCACACTCGACCGCGAGCAGCTGCTGGCCGGCGCGGCGAACCTCTTCGGCGACTGGTTCCCGGCGGCCTACGCCGACGACGCGCGCCGCGGCTGGGGGATCGTCTTCGAGACGCCGGCGGAGAAGGCCGCGTACGTGCCGGAGCGGCGGCTGGCGCTCGCCAAGCTGGGCGAGCTGACGCCGGCCGCCAAGCCGCCGGCCGAGCAGGTCTGGCACACCTACGACCCGGTCGAGGTGCCCGACGCCGACGCGATCGTCGCGGCGCTGACGCAGCCGGAGACGTGGCCCGACTACGCGACCTCGATCGGCCGCTTCACGCCGCTGCGCAGCGGCGGGCTGGCCGATCAGACGTTCGAGATCGAGGTGACCGCGCAGCCGGTCGAGAAGGCGCCGATCTTCACGCGCGGCTACGTCACGATCACGCGCCTGGTGACGCATGCCGATCCCGACGCGATCGGCGCCTACGTCGCCGAGCTGAACGACAAGATGGCGCGCCTGGGCCGCGACGAGCCGCAGCCGGTCCCCGACGACGCGACGCCGCTGGTCGGCTTCGACCTGACCACGCACGCCGGTCACTTCATGGGCCGCGGCAACAACCGCCTGCTGCTCTACACGCAGGGCGGGAAGGCGTACGTGCGCGCGGCCGGCACCTGGGACGACATGCCGTGGCATCTCGACCAGGCGTACAAGCGCGCCGGCGCCGACGCGCAGGCCGCCTTCTGGGGCGAGGGCACGCCGGAGGAGAGCCTGCTGCACCAGCTCGCGCTGCGGACCGCCCAGAACGCCACTCCCGCCGCCTCGAAGCCGGCCGCTCCCGCGACGCCGGCCGGCGACGACGACGCCCCGAAGGCGGCGAGATGAGCGTTCCAGCCCGTGCCGACGCGGTCGTCGTGGGCGGCGGTCCGAACGGTCTCGCGGCCGCGATCGCGCTCGCCGAGGCCGGTCGCGACGTGCTGCTGCTGGAGGCGCGCGAGCGGCTCGGCGGCGCGGTCGCCACGCAGGAGCTGACGCTGCCGGGCTTCCACCACGACGTCTTCTCCTCGGTCTATCCGGCGGCGGCCGCATCGCCCGTCTTCGCGCGCCTGCCGCTCGCCGACCACGGCCTGCGCTGGGTCCAGCCGCAGCTGCCGATGGCCCACCCGCTGCCCGACGGCGCCGCCGCCCTGCTCGCGCGCGACCTCGACACGACCGCCGCGAGCCTCAACGCGCTCGCGCCAGGCGACGGCGACCGCTGGCGCGAGCTGGCCGGGCCGTACCTGGCCAGATTCGGCGCGCTGCGCGAGACGATGCTCGGCGGCTTCCCGCCGGTCGCCGGCGGCGCGAAGCTGCTCGCCGGGCTGGGGCTGGAGGGGATGCTGGAGTTCACGCGGCTGCTGCTCGCCTCGGCCGAGGCGCTCGGCGCGGAGCTGTTCGGCAGCGACGGCTCGAAGGCGTGGCTGTTCGGCGCGGCGCTGCACGGCGACGTGCCGGTCGGCGGTGCCGGCAGCGCGATCTCGGGCCTGTACCTGAACCTGCTCGGCCACGCCGTCGGCTGGCCCAGCCCAGAAGGCGGCGCGGCGCGCCTGACCGACGCGCTCGCCGGCCACCTGCGCGCGCTCGGCGGCGAGACGCGCACCGGCGCGCGCGTCACCGGCGTCGAGGCGGCCGGCGGCCGCGTCACCGGGGTGCGGCTGGAGGACGGCGGCCGCGTCGAGGCGGCGACGGTGATCCTCGACACGACCCCGCACGCGCTCGTCGAGCTGGCCGGCGAGGCGCTGCCGGCCGACTACGTGCGCAAGCTGGTGCGCTTCCGTTACGGCCAGGCGACGCTGAAGCTCGACTGGGCGCTCGACGGGCCGATCCCGTGGGAGGCGCCCGACGTGCGCCGCGCCGGCACCGTCCACGTCGGCGGCGACGCGAGCGAGATCCGCAGCGCGCTGCTGGAGGTCGAGGCCGGCCGCATGCCTGCGAGACCGTTCCTGCTCGCCGGCCAGCAGTCGGTCGCCGACCCGACGCGCGCGCCGGCCGGCAAGCACACGGCGTGGGCGTACACGCACGTGCCGCGGCAGTTCGACCTCGACGGCGCGATCGACGCCGCCGAGGGTCAGATGGAGCGGTTCGCGCCGGGCTTCCGCGACCTCGTGCTGAGACGTCACGTGCTCGCCCCGCGCGACCTGCAGGAGCGCAACGCGAACCTCGTCGGCGGGGACGTCGGCGGCGGCTCCTACGCGCTCGACCAGCTCGTCTTCCGCCCGCTGCCGTCGCTGAGCCCGTATCGCACGCCGCTGCGCGGCCTCTACCTCGGCAGCGCGTCGACCTTCCCCGGCGGCGCGGTGCATGGCGTGCCCGGCAACGCGGCGGCGAAGGCGGCGCTGACCGACGCGCGCATGCGTCGGATCGTGCCGCCGCTGCCGCCGTTCGCGCGCGGGATCACGAAGCGTCTGCCGTTCTGAGCGCCCGTCCGGACGTCTGATCACCGCGGACGCGGGGGTCGTGCGCACCCCCGCATCCGCAGCGATCCCTCCCGGCGGCCTCGCAGCGGCTACCTCCGCAGTGCCGGCGTCGGCGCCGGCGGCGCGACCGGCGCGACGCGGATGCGGGCGTCGACGACGACCGCGCCGTCGGCGTGCACGACGACCGGGTTGCAGTCCAGCTCGACGACCTCGGGGTGCGCCTCGACGAGCGCGCTGACGCGCAGCACGACCTGCTCCAGCGCCGGCACGTCGACGACCGGTCCGCCGCGGTAGCCCTCCAGCAGCGGGTAGGTCCCCAGCTCGCGGACCATGTTGCGGGCGCCGCGGTCGGTCACCGGCGTCAGCCGCACCGCGACGTCTCTCAGCAGCTCGACCGCGCGGCCGCCGAGACCGCACGCGACGACCGGGCCGAAGACGGGATCGGTCGTCGAGCCGACCAGCAGCTCGATCCCGGCCGGCGCCATCGCCTGCACCAGCCACCCCTCCAGCGGCGCCCCCTCGGCGGCCAGCTGCTCGCGCATCTGCTGCGCGGCGCGCTTGACCGCGGTCGGGCCGGAGAGGTCGAGCCGCACGCCGCCGCGGTCGGACTTGTGCGGCAGCCCGGGGGCGATCGCCTTCAGCGCGACGCGGCCGCCCAGCTCGGTCGCGGCGCGGGCCGCGGCGGTCGGGCTGCGGACGACCCGCTGCGGCGTCAGCGGCAGCCCGTGGCAGGCGAGCAGGTCGTGCGTCTGCAGCGGATCGAGCCAGCCGCCGTCGCGCGCGGCGGCGAGCGCGCTGGCGACGATCGCGGAGGCCTCGTCGGTGCGCGCGTCGGGGAAGTCGGGGACGCGGCCGTGCGGCGTCCTGCGCCAGCTCGCATGCTCGGCGGCGCGCGCCAGCGCCCGCGCCGCGTCCTCGGGGTAGCGGAAGACGGGCAGCATCGCGTCGGGCGCTCCCCTCGGATCGCGCTCGCCACCGCCCGCCACCGAGTCGCCCGTCATGAAGACCGACAGCAGCGGCAGCCGTCCGTCGAGCGCGCCGGCGGCGCCGCGCAGCGCCCGCGCGACGTCCTCGGCACGCGCGAACGGACGCGCGACGAAGACGGCGATCACCGCGTCGACCGCGTCGCTGCGGCCGATCGCCTCGACCGCCGCCGCGAACGCCTGCGGCGAGGCGTCGACGAGCAGGTCGACGGGGTTGGCGAGGCCGGCGCTTCTCGGCACGATCGCCGCCAGCTCGCGCCGCAGCGGCTCGGGCAGCGCGGGCAGCTCGAGCCCCGCCGCCTGGCAGGCGTCGGCGGCGAGGATCCCGGGTCCGCCGGTGTTGGTGACGATCGCGACGCGGCGGCCGGCCGGCAGCGGCTGGCGCTCCAGCAGCGCGGCGAGGTCGAACAGCTCGCCGAGCGTGTCGGCGCGCAGCACGCCGGCCTGGCGGAAGAGAGCGGAGACGGCCAGCTCGGAGCCGGCCAGCAGCGCGCCGGTGTGCGAGGAGGCGGCGCGCGCGCCGGCGCTCGTGCGGCCGGCCTTCACGGCGACGATCGGCTTGACCGCGCTGACGCGTCTGGCGATCCGCGCGAACTTGCGCGGGTTCCCGAACGATTCGAGGTAGAGCAGGATCGCTCTCGTGCGCGGGTCCTGTTCGCTCCACTCGAGGAAGTCGTTGCCGGAGAGGTCGGCCTTGTTGCCGACCGATGCGAAGGTCGCGATCCCGACGCCCAGCTCGCGCGCCTGCTCCAGGAGCGCGATCCCGACGCCGCCGCTCTGCGACAGCAGGCCGATCCCGCCCGGCGGCGGTTGCGTCGGCACGAAGGTCGCGTCGAGCCGCACGTCGGGGTCGGTGTTGAGCACGCCGAGGCAGTTCGGTCCGACGAGCCGCATGCCGGCGCCGCGGCAGGTGGCGAGCAGCTCGCGCTGGCGCGCGGCGCCGTCTGCGCCGGCCTCTGCGAAGCCGGCGGCGAGCACCACCAGCGCGCGCACGCCGCGCTCGCCGCACTGCCGCGCGACGTGCAGCACCTCGACGGCGGGGATCGCCAGCACGGCGAGGTCGAGCTCGCCGGGGACGTCGTCGAGCGCCCGGTGGCAGGCGTGCGCGCCGATCGGCCGGCCGCGCTTGTTGACCGCGTGGAGCGCGCCGTCGAAGCCGCCGGCGGCGAGGTTGGCGAAGGTCGCCCCGCCGATCGTGCCGGTGTCGGGCGAGGCACCGACGACGACGATCGAGCGCGGCCGCAGGACGGCGTCCATCGCCGCGACGGCGGCGAGCCGCTCGCGCTGCCGGAAGCGCTCGCGCGCCTCGTCGGTGAAGGCGGTCGGCATCTCGACCGTCAGCACCCCGGGCTCGGAGTGGACCTGCAACGGCAGCCTGCTCTCGCGGAAGACGCCGAGCATCTTGTGGTTCTCCGGCAGCACCTCCGCGACGAAGGTCGCGATCCCCTGCGCACGCGCGCCGAAGGCGAGGTGGGCGAGCAGGATCGTCGCCAGCCCTCTGCCGCGCATCGTCTCGGCGACCTCGAAGGCGACCTCGGCGCGGTCGGCGCCGGGTCCGTAGCGCGCCCAGGCGGCGTGGCCGACGATCGCGCCGTCGCCGGTCAGCGCCAGCAGCCCGTCGCGCTCGTGACGATCGACCTCGGCGGCCCAGCGGGCGGCGGCGGCGAGGTCGGCGGCGGGCGTGAAGAAGCGCAGCCGGCGCGAGTCGGCGGAGAGCGACTCGAGGAAGGCGCGCACGGCCGGCAGGTCGTCGGCGCGCACCGGGCGCACATGGATCGGCGCGCCGTCGCGCAGCGCGACGTCGACCGCCCGCGCGGCCAGCGCGGCGGCGCTCGGGACCGGTGTCGCTTCGCTCACCTCCCGGGTCATACCCGATGCGGCGCCGTCGCTGCCGGGCGCCGGCGCGCGCGGCGCGGAGCGAGGCGACGGCGCAGCGCGGGGCTCAGTGCGGGACGACGTCGGCGTGGCCCTCGCCGTCGCCGTCGGCGAGCAGGCGGTTGATCGCCCACATCACGAGCCCGGTCATCACGCCGATCGTCGCCATCGTCAGGCCGACCAGCGCCCACGTCGGCGACTGGCCGATCAGCAGCACGCAGCCGACGATCGCGAGCATCGGCAGCATGAAGACGAACAGCAGCGGCGCGTCGGACGTGTTGACGGCGACCTGCTTGGGCGCGGCCTGCGCCGCGGCCTCGGCCAGCACCACCGCCACCGGCTGGGCGGCGTCCGTGCGTCCCGTGATGAAAGCTGTCTCTGCGGCCGACATGGCGGTCTCCTTTCGTGGTCGACGAGACGATCGCGCAGGCGCGCCGCCGCGCCAGCCGCCCGTTTCCGCAGACCTGCGGTGGTGAACTACTGACCTCGCCGATGGAACATGACCGCACCTTTCGAGACGACCGTGTGTCGCAAGCAACCATGGAGTCACGGATCGACCG
>DATIOB010000738.1:0-2726 GCA_035473605.1 Conexibacter sp. | reverse complement strand
ATCGCGGTCGTCGAGGATGCGTGCCAGGCCCACGGCGCGCTTTACCGCGGCCGGCGTGCGGGCTCAATGGGCGACGTCGGCTGCTTCAGCTTCTACCCGGCGAAGAACCTCGGCGCGCTCGGTGAGGGCGGCGCGGTCACCACGCGCGATCCGGTGCTCGCCGAGCGGGTCAAGCAGCTGCGCGATCACGGCCAGGCCGGCCGCCACGATCACGTCGACGTCGGCTACAACGCGCGGCTCGACGCGCTGCAGTGCGCCTGCCTGTCGATCAGCCTCGCCAAGCTGGACGCCGGCAATGCCGCGCGCCGGCGGCTGGCGGCCCACTACCGCGCGCAGCTCGCGGATGTGCCGGGCGTGCGGCTGATCGCGGAGCCGGCGGGCTCGTCGCCGGTCTATCACCTGATGATCGTCCGGGTCGACGCCGCGCGCCGCGACGCGGTCCGCGACGGCCTCGGCAAGGCCGGCATCGCCACCGCGGTCCACTACCCGCGGCCGATCCACCTCCAGCGCGCGTACGCACACCTGGGCCAGGGGCCGGGCAGCTGCCCGGTCGCCGAGCGCGCCGCCAGCGAGATGATCTCGCTGCCCCTGTATCCGGATCTGACCGACGCGCAGGTCGACGAGGTCGTCGCCGCGCTCCGCACCGCGCTCGGCTGAGCGATCCGCGGTCACCGCTTGCATCTGCGCGGCCGATCGCCACATCTAAGAGCCATGCAGCATCGACCGCACGTCGTCGTCATCGGCGGTGGCTTCGGCGGCCTCGCCGCGGCGCGCGCCCTCGCGAAGGCGCCGGTCAACGTGACGCTGATCGACCGGCGCAACCACCACCTGTTCCAGCCGCTGCTCTACCAGGTCGCGACCGCCGCGCTCAACCCCGGCGACATCGCCTATCCGATCCGCGCCGCGCTCGCGAACCAGCGCAACGCGCGCGTCCTGCTCGCCGCCGCCACGTCGATCGACGTCGCGAACCGGCGCGTCGTGCTCGATGACGGCCAGCTCGAGTACGACTACCTCGTCGTCGCCACCGGCGCCACGCACTCGTACTTCGGCCGCGACGACTGGGCGACGGTCGCCCCGGGGCTCAAGTCCGTCGAGGACGCCCTCGAGATCCGGCGGCGCATCTTCCTCGCCTACGAGGCCGCCGAGCGCGAGACCGATCCGGCCGCGCAGCGCGAGTGGCTCACGTTCGCCGTCGTCGGCGCGGGCCCGACCGGCGTCGAGCTCGCGGGCGCGCTGGGGGAGATCGGCCTGCACTCCCTCGCGCACGACTTTCGCACCATCGATTCGACCGAGGTCCGCGTCGTCCTGTTCGAGGGCCGTGACCGCATCCTCGGGACCTACCCGGCCAAGCTGTCGGCCGCCGCGCAGCGCTCGCTCGAGCGCCGTGCCGTCGATGTCCGGCTGAACACGAAGGTCACCGCGATCGATGCCCGCGGTGTCACCGTCTCTGCCGCAGGTCGCGACGAGCGGATCAGCGCGCGCACGCTGCTGTGGGCGGCCGGCGCGCGTGCCTAGTCGCTCGCCGCGACCCTGGGTGCGCCGCGCGATCCAACCGGCCGCGTCGAGGTTGCGCCGGATCTCTCGATCCCCGGTCACCCCGAGGTGTTCGTGATCGGCGATCTGGCGAAGATGATGATGGCCGACGGGACGCAGGTGCCGGGCGTCGCCCAGGGCGCGCTGCAGGGCGGCCGGCACGTCGCGCAGCTGATCGCGTCCGAGGTGCGCGCCGCGGCTGGGGCCAAGCCCGCGCGTCCGGCGTTTCGCTATCACGACAAGGGCAACATGGCGACGATCGGCCGCGCCGACGCGGTGATCGCGACCAAGCACTTCGCGCGCGACGGCCTGCTCGCGTGGCTCCTGTGGTGGGTGGTCCACATCGCGTTCCTCGTCGGCTTTCGCAACCGCCTGCTCATGATGTTCCACTGGGGGTGGTCGTGGCTGACCTTCAAGCGCGGCGCGCGCCTGATCACCGGCACGATCGGCGCCCTGCCGCCGATCCGCTCGATCGGCCGCGACGGCCAGATCGCGCTCCCGCCCGGTGCCGCGGTGGTCGCGCTCGACGAGGCCCCGCCGCCGGCATCGCCCTCGCCGTCGCCGTGATCGGCGACCGGTATCGAGCGCGCGCGACCACGCGAGCGCGCCTGGCTCAGCGCGCGGACCACTCGGCGTGGATCGCCGCGCGCAGCGCCGGTGAGCCGAGCAGCTCGATCGCCGTCCGGGCCATCGCCTTCGCGGCGGCGAGCGCGGCCTGGGTGCCTTCGTCGCTCGCGGCGGCGGTGGCGAACCGGTGCTGGTGGCACTGCGCCTGGCCCTCCCCGACGATCGCCAGGTACGGGTGGATCGACGGGACGACGTGCGAGACGTCGCCCATGTCCGTGCTGCCGGCGCCGACCCGCGCGTCGGTCTCTCGCGCCGTGCGCCCCCCGGCAGCGAGGTGCTCGCCGAACAGCCGCGCCATCGTCATGTTGTTGCGCATGTCCTTGTAGCCTTGCCGCGCGGTGACGCGGACCTCGACGCCGCTCGCCAGCGCGGCGCCGCGCGCGCAGCGCTCGACGATGGCCCGCACGCGCGCGAGCTCGGTCACGTCGCGCGCGCGGACGCTGAGCTCGCACGCCGCGCGCTCGGGGATGATGTTGACCGCCTGGCCACCGTTGGTGATGTAGCCGTGGACGCGCACGCCGTCCTGGAAGTGGACGCGCTGGCCGTCGACCAGGCGGAACGTATCC
>DATIOB010000737.1:0-25127 GCA_035473605.1 Conexibacter sp. | reverse complement strand
GCCGCCAGACCGCGACGCGCCAGGTGATCAGCGCGAAGCCGATCAGGAAGGCGAGGTGGCCGAGGTCGGGCCACGGGTCGATCCCCAGCACGACGAGGTCGCGCACGAGCTGGACGCAGTGGTAGAGCGGGTTGATCTGCGCGATCACCTGGATCGCGTCCGGCAGGCCGTCGATCGGGAAGAAGGTGCCGGCGATCAGGAACAACGGCGTCAGCAGGCCGCTCTGGACGTAGCTGAAGTTGTCTATCGAGCCGGCGATCGCGGCGATCGCGACACCGAAGCCGGCGAAGCCCGCGCCGGTGATGAAGCAGACCATGGGGACCAGCAGCGCCGTCCACTTCGGCGTCAGCCCGAAGACGATCGCGACCAGCAGCGGCGCGTTGCCGTAGACGCCGGCGCGCAGCCCGATCCAGAGGATCTCGGAGGTCGCGATCTCGTCGACGTCGACCGGCGCGGCGAGGAAGGCGTCGTACGTTCTCTGGAAGCGGTACTTGATGAAGGTCCCGAACATCGCCGGGAAGACCGACGAGAACAGCACGGCGGTGGCGACGATGCCGGTGCCGATGTACTCCTTGTAGTCGAGCCCGTTGACGGACGAGACGAGCGCGCCGAAGCCGAAGCCGAACGCGAGCAGGTAGATCGTCGGGTCGACGACGGAGGAGAAGGTCGTCGTCTTCCAGTAGCGCGTGAAGATCGTCGCGTCGCGGCTCATCACGCCGAAGACGGCGGCCGGCTCGATCCGCCGCATGCGGCGGCGCCGCTTCGGACGCGGGACCGCGGTCGTGGCGCTCACTCGATTTCCTCTCCGGTCAGCATGACGAACGCGTCTTCCAGGGTCGCGGAGCGGCGCTCGCCGTCGGGCAGCGTGCCGTCGTGGCGCTCGGCGTGCAGGATCGCCAGCGCCGGGCCGGAGCGGCGCGTCATCCAGCCGTACTCCTCCGCCTGCTGTCTCAGCTCCGCCAGCCGCGCCGGCGGGCCGTAGACCTCGTGCACCTGCGCGCCGGCGTGCTCGCGCACCAGCTCCGACGGCTTGCCCTGCGTGACGATCTTCCCCTTCGCCATCACGGCGACGGTGTCGGCGAGTCGCTCCGCCTCCTCGATGTAGTGGGTCGACATCAGCACGGTCGTGCCCTCGCTGCGGAGGTTGTCGATCAGCGACCACAGCTCCTGGCGCACCTGCGGGTCGAGCCCGACGGTCGGCTCGTCGAGCAGCACCAGCCGCGGCCGGTGGACGAGGCCGCGCGCGATCAGCAGCCGCCGCCGCATGCCGCCGGAGAGCAGGTCGACGCGCGTGTCGGCGCGGTCGTTCAGGTTCGCTATCGAGAGCGCGCGCTCGACGGCGGCGGCGCGGTCGCCCTTGGGCACGCGGTAGAGGCGCGCGAAGACGGTCAGGATCTGGCGGCAGCTCAGCTCGACGTCGAGGTTGTCGAGCTGCGGCACGACGCCCATCTCCGCGCGCGCCTGCTTCGACTCGTCCGGCAGCGCGAAGCCGAGCACGTGGATCGTGCCCTCGTCGGCGATCGCCTGCGCCGTCAGCATCCGCATCGTCGTCGACTTGCCGGCACCGTTGGGACCGAGCAGGCCGAGGCAGATGCCGCTGGGGACGTCGAGGTCGAGGCCGTCGACCGCGGTCACGGTGCCGAAGCGCTTGACGACGCCGCGCAGCTCGATTGCCGATTCGCTCATGTCAGGACCATCGCATCTGGCGCGGCGCCTCGCGCCGCCGCAGCTCGCGCGCCGGCGCGCCGGCGACGACCGCGTTCGCCGCGACGTCGCGCGTGACGACCGAGCTGGTGCCGACGATCGCGTTGTCGCCGACGGTGACGCCGCGCAGCAGCGCCGCGCCGTAGCCGATCCAGACGTTGCTGCCGACGCGCACGTCGCGCTTGTAGATCCCCTGCAGGCGGATCGGCCGCTCGACCTCGACGACGCCGTGGTCGAAGTCGATCAGCATCACGCGGTCGGCGACGATGCACTCGCGCCCGATCGAGACGTGCTGGTAGGCCGAGATCGTGCACTCCTGGCCGAGCACGGTCTTCGCGCCGATCCGCACCTCGCCCTCGTGCGCGCGGATCTTCGTGCCGTGGCCGAGCCACGACCAGCGCCCGAGCACGACCGTCGCGCCCTTGCCGATCTCGAACGTGACGCCTGGGCAGACGAAGGCGAGGCCGTCGGTCTGCAGGCGGCCGCGCCAGCGCAGCTTGAGCCACGCCCACCGCGCGATCAGCAGCGCGTAGCGGTGGTTGAGCATGCCGTTGCGGCGCATGAAGCGCAGCAGCGCGCGCGGTCCGCCCGACAGGGGCGGCGGCTCTCCTCGCAGCTCGAAGGTGGGGAGGTCGACGTCGGTCGGCGCCGTGACGGGCTCCATTGCCGCGCACGTTAACAGCCGGCCGGCCGCAGCCGCCCCGCCGCGCGCGACCGGGTCCTCCCGGGCGGTCCGCCTGCCATCATCCGCGGTTCGATGGCGCCGGAAGAACGAACGCTCGCCGAGCGGCTGCTGGCTGGCGACAAGCGCGCCCTCGCGCGTGCGATCACGCTCGTCGAGGACGACCGGCCCGAGGGCTGGGAGCTGGTCAGAGCGGTCTACCCGCACACCGGCAGAGCGTCCGTGGTCGGCTTCACCGGCCCGCCCGGCGTCGGCAAGTCGACGCTGCTGGGCGCGCTCACGAAGGCCGAGCGCGAGCGCGGCCGGACGGTCGGCGTGCTGTCGATCGACCCCTCCTCGCCGTTCACGCACGGCGCGCTGCTGGGCGACCGCATCCGCCTCACCGAGCACTTCCTCGACCCCGGCGTCTTCATCCGCTCGATGGCCAACCGCGGCGCGCTCGGCGGGCTGTCGGAGGCGGCGCTGCAGGCGGCGCTGCTGATGGACGCGGCGGGGCGCGAGGTCGTCTTCGTCGAGACGGTCGGCGTCGGGCAGGCGGAGGTCGACGTGATCGACCACGCCGACACCGTCGTGCTGGCGCTGATGCCGGGCTCGGGCGACTCGATCCAGGCGCTGAAGGCCGGCGTGATGGAGATCCCCGACGTGATCGTCGTCAACAAGGCCGACCATCCGCTGACCGACACGATGGTGCGCGAGATCCGCGGCGTGCTGTCGCTGGGGCCGGCGCGCGACGGCGCCTGGAAGGTCCCGATCATCAAGACGCAGGCCGTGCACGGGATCGGGATCGAGGAGCTGGTCGCGGCGCTGGAGCGACACCGCCAGCACATCCGCTCCGAGGGCACGCTGCTGGAGCGCCGCCGCCGCAACCTGATGAACGAGGTCGTCGCGATCGCGACCTCGCGCATGCGCCGTCAGCTGGAGGCGTCGATCCGCGAGGACCCGACCGTGCAGGAGCTGCTCGACGAGGTCGTCGCGCGCAGACTCGACCCGGCGACCGCGGCGGCCGAGGTGCTGGCCCGCAACGCCGAGCGCGTCAGCCCAGGCGCCACGGATCGAGCAGGCTGACGCCGGTCCCCTCGAAGTCGCGCCCGTTGCGCGTCGCGAGCGAGGCGCCGTGCAGCCGGCAGATCGCGGCGATCTGGGCGTCTTGAGCGGAGACGGGCCGTCCGGCGCGACGGCGTGCCGTGAATATCTCGGCGCAGTGGTCTGCGCAGTCGATGTCGAACGACAGCACGTACCCGCGGAACTGGTCGATCGCCGCGTGGATCTTGTCGAGCAGCTCGCGCTTGCGGGCGCCGTCGTCGAGTCGCTCGGCGCCGGCCAGCAGCTCGGCGGCGGTAACGGCGGTGATAACGCTCGCGGCTCCCGGGCCGTCGACCCAGCGCAGCACTCTCGGCGCCGGAGCTGGCCGCATCAGCTCCGAGACGACGTTCGTGTCAAGGACGATCATGGGAGTCGAACTCGGGCCCACGGAAGTCGGGCACGCGATGCATGCCCTCGTCGGGATTGCGCGGCGGCAGCTCCAGTTCGACACCGCCCAGGGGAGCGAACAGCTCGTGGATGCGGGTGCCAAGGCCTCTTCTGGGCGGCTCGTCCACCAGCGCCGCGCGCAGGATCTCGCGCGCTTCGGCCTCCATCGAGCGGCCGTTCTCGGCCGCGCGGATCCGCAGCCGCGCCTTGACCGCCTCATCGAGGTTGCGCACCGTGATCGTCGCCATGCAAGCGATGCTAGCAATGCATGCAACACCATCAATGGCGACACCGGATCGCGGTTCACCGCTTCGCAACACCGCCGGAACCGCGGACCGCGACAGTGGGCGGCGCGATGACCGCCGTCCCGCGTCCGCTGCTGCCGCATCTGCGCGCCCGCCTGCCGGCGCTCGGCGCCTCCGACCGCAAGGTCGCCGAGGTCGTGCTGGCGCAGCCCGGGGCGGTCGTCTTCTGGTCGGTCAGCGAGCTGGCCGACGCCGCCGGGACGGCGAAGTCGAGCGTCGTGCGCTTCTGTCAGGGGATCGGCCTGCGCGGCTTCCACGACCTCAAGCTCGTGCTCGCGCAGGAGACGGCGGTCGAGCACCGCGGCGCAGGACCGGAGGCGTCATGGAGCGGCGCGGTCGGCGGCGCGCAGGCCACGAGCGGCAGGGGCGCCGGCGGCGCGCCGGCGCCCGACCTGCTCGGCACCGTCGTCTGGCGCGGGGTCGAGACGCTGCGCGACGCCGCCGCGACCGTCCAGCGCGACGCCTTCGACGCGACCGCGACGCGGCTGGCGCAGGCGCACACCGTCCTGCTCGCCGGCTCCGGCTCCTCCGCGCCGCTGGCGCACGACGCCGCGCAGCGGCTGCGCTCGATCGGCGTGCTCGCGGCGGCGCCCTCCGACGCGCCCGGCCAGCTCGTCGCGGCCGCGCTGCTGGGACGGGGCGACGTCTGCCTCGCGATCAGCCACAGCGGCGCCACCCGCGGCACGCTCGCCGCCGTCACGGCCGCCACCGACGCCGGCGCGACGACGGCGGCGATCACGAGCTACTCGCACTCGCCGCTGACCGAGCTGTGCGACCACGTGCTGGTCGCCGGCGCCCGCGCCGCCTCACCGCGCGTCGCGGCGCTCACCAGCCGCCTCGCCCACGTCGCCGTCCTCGACGCCCTCCTGGTCGCCGTCGCCCTCCGCGACGAGCCGCGCGCCGAAGCTGCGCTCGCGCGCACGAGCGCCGCGCTGGCCGAGCAGCGCCGTTAGCCGAGCGCGCCGCGCGCGGCGTCGCCCAGCAGCGCCCGCGCGATCACGAGCCGCTGGATCTCAGAGGTGCCCTCGTAGATCTCGGTCACCTTCGCGTCGCGGTAGTAGCGCTCGGCGGGAAACTCGCGTGTGTAGCCGTAGCCGCCGAGGATCTGGATCGCCTCGCCGGTCCAGTGGCGGGCGACGCGCGAGGCCAGCAGCTTCGCCTGGGCGCCCTCGACGGTGTGGGGGTGACCGGCCTGCTTGAGCCGCGCGGCGCGCCAAGTCAGCGCGCGCGCCGCCTCGATCTCGGTCTGCATCTCGGCGAGCTTCTCCTGCACCTGGCCGAAGCGGCCGATCGGCCCGCCGAAGGCGATCCGCTCTCTCGCGTAGGCGGTCGCGACGTCGAGCGCCGCCTGCGCGATCCCGACCGCCTGCGCGGCGATCCCGATGCGGCCGCCGTCGAGCGTGCCGAGCGCGATCCGCATGCCGGCGCCGGGCGCGCCGAGCAGCTCGCCGGGCGTCTGGTCGAAGGTCAGCGCCGCCGTCGAGGAGGAGTTGAGCCCCAGCTTCTCCTCCTCGCGCGCGACCGCGAGCCCAGGCGCCGGCCGCTTGACGACGTAGGCCGAGATGCGCTCGTCGGCGTCGCGCGCGAAGACGATCAGCAGGTGAGCGTGCGAGCCGGTCGTGATGAACTGCTTGGCGCCCGTGATCAGCGCGCGCGCACCCGCGCCGTCCGCGCCACTCGCGCCGCCGCCGTCCGCGACCGCTCGCGTCCGCAGCGCCGCCGCGTCGGAGCCGGCCTCCGGCTCGGTCAGCGCGAACGCCCCCAGCTCGTGGCCCTGCGCCAGCGGCGGCACCCAGCGGTCGATCTGCTGCGGCGTGCCGTGCGCCAGCAGCGGCAGCGTCGCCGCGCTCGTGTGGACGGCGACGGTGACGGCGACGCCGCCGTCGGCGCGCGCCAGCTCCTCCAGCGCGAGCACGTAGGAGAGGAAGTCGGTCCCGGCGCCGCCGTGCGCCTCCGGCACGCAGGCGCCCATCAGGCCCAGCTCGCCGAGCTGCGCGAAGACCTGCTTGGGGAAGGTGTGCGAGCGATCCCACTCCGCCGCCCCGGGCGCCACGACCTCCTCGGCGAAGCGCCGCGCGAGCGCGCGGATCTCGCGCTGCTCGTCGGTCAGCTCGTGCAGGCTCATCGCAGCCACCGTATGCGCGACGGCGGTGCCGGCGTGCGCCGCCGGCTGATCATGAGCGACCCGGCGCCGCCGAGCGCGAGCGCGCCGACGGCGGTCCCGGCGAGCGTCAGCCGCCGCCCGAGCCGCTCGAAGCGCAGCGTCTGCCAGCCCTCCTCGCGTGCGACCCGCGACAGCTCCGTGTCGGGGTTGACCGCGACCGGATGGCCGACGGCGCGCAGCATCGGCAGGTCGGACTCCGAGTCCGAGTAGGCCCAGCACTCGGCGAGCGAGAAGCCCTCGCGCGCGGCCAGCTCGCGGATCGCCTGCGCCTTGCCCTCCCGGTAGGTGAAGGGGCCGTCGGGGCGACCGGTGAAGACGCCGTCGAGCACCTCCGACCTGGCTCCGAGGCCGCCGTCGAAGGTCAGCACGTGCGCCAGCACCTCGGCCAGCTCGTGCGCGGCGGCGGTGACGATGTAGACGGGGCGCCCGGCGTCCTGGTGCTCGTAGGCGACGCGCAGCATCTGCGGGTAGACGCGCGGCAGGATCCCGGCGAGCACCTCCGGCCCGAGCCGCAGGATGTCGCGCACCGGCACGTCGCGCAGGAGCGTGAAGATCTGCTCCCGCAGCGCGTCGGTGGTGGCGTCGGTCGAGCCGTTGAGGCGAAACTGCACGTTGGCCCACGCGCCGGCCGCGAGCTGGCGGCGCGTGAGGATGCCCTGGCGGTAGGAGGCGCGCGCGAACTCGAAGGCCGACGAGCCGGCCATCAGCGTGCGGTCGAGGTCGAAGAAGGCGGCGCCGCGAGCGGGGCCGCCCTCCACCACACCAGCGCCCGCGGGCGCGACGCTGTCGACCCCGTCGGTCAGGAGCGCGCGACTTCCAGGATCACGGCGTCGCCCTGGCCGCCGCCGGAGCAGATCGCGGCGACGCCGCGACCGCCGCCGCGGCGCTTGAGCTCCAGCGCCAGCGAGCCGAGTATGCGCGCGCCGGAGGCGCCGATCGGGTGACCGAGCGCGACCGCGCCGCCGTTGACGTTGACCTTGTCCTCATCGATGCCGAGCATGCGGATCGAGTTGAGGGTGACAGAGGCGAACGCCTCGTTGATCTCCCACAGGTCGATGTCCTCGGGCGTGAGACCCGCCTTTCTGAGCGCGGCGAAGGCGGCGTTGGCCGGCGTTCTCGCGAGATAGGCGAAATCCTCGGCGACCTGCGCCTGCGCGATGATCGTCGCCAGCGGGGTCTTGCCGTTGGCGGCCGCCCAGTCGCTGGAGGCGAGCACGAGCGCGCCGGCGCCGTCGTTGACGCCCGGGGCGTTGCCGGCGGTGTGCGAGCCGTCCTTGACGAAGATCGGCTTCAGCCCCGCGAGCGCCTCCAGCGTCGTGCCGGGACGCGGCGACTCGTCGACCTCGACGACGGTGTCGCCCTTGCGGCCCTTGACCGTCACGGCGACGATCTCCTCCGGCAGCCGGCCCTCGTCGGTCGCCTTCAGCGCCAGCTCGTGCGAGCGGACCGACCAGCGGTCCATGTCGGCGCGCGTCATCTCCAGCTCGGCCGCGACCTCGCTGGCCTCGTGCGCCATGTGCTTGCCGCTGAAGGGGTTGGTGAGGCCGTCGTTGATCATCGCGTCGAGCGCCTTGCCGTCGCCCATGCGGTAGCCGAAGCGAGCGCCCTTGAGCAGGTAGGGCGCGTTCGACATCGACTCCATGCCGCCGGCGACGGCGACGTCGAGGTCACCGGCGCGGATCGCGGCGTCGAGGATGCCGGCGGCGCGGACGCCGGAGGCGCAGACCTTGTTGATCGTCTCCGACGACACCTCCTTCGGGATCCCGCCCTTGATCTGCGCCTGGCGCGAGGGGATCTGCCCCTGGCCGGCCTGCAGGACCTGGCCGAAGACGACGTGCTGGACCTGCTCGGGCGCCACGTCGGCGCGCTCGAGCGCGGCTTCGATCGCGATGCCGCCGAGGTCGGTCGCGTCGAGCGACGCGAGGCCGCCGCCGAGCTTGCCGATCGGGGTGCGCGCTGCGCTGAGGATCACGGTGGAGGGCATGTCAGCGATGGTAGTGCGCGCCCTCTGCAACGAACCCCGCTTCGCGGATCGGCGCGGCCGCCCCATGGGTAAGGTTGCCCGATGCAGATCGAAGCCACGACGCAGGCGCCGGCGGAGACCGGCGCGGACACGATCGCCGTCGGGGTCTTCGACGGTGAGGACGTCGCCCACGACGTCGCCGACGGCACGCTCCAGCGGCTGCTCGACCGCGGCGAGGCGCGCCGCGCCTTCAAGCGGCTCGCGGTCGCGCACGCCGACGACCGCCGCTATGTGATCGTTGGCCTCGGTGATCGCGCCCGCTTCGACACCGAGCGCGCCCGCGTCGCTGCGGCGGCCGTGCACGGCCGCGCGCGCGAGCTGTCGGCGAGCACGCTCTGCTGGGAGGTCCCGCACCACCTCGACGACGCCCACGTCGGCGCGCTGGTGGAGGGCACGGTGCTCGCCGCCTACCGCTTCGACCGCTACCGCAACCATCCCGACGACGACGGCGGGATCCAGCGCCTGGTCGTCTCCGCCCACCACCCGGTCGACGGCCCGGTCGCCTATGCGGCGGCCGTCGCGACGGCGCAGAACAGGGCGCGGGACCTCCAGAACACGCCGGCCAACGAGCTGACGCCGGAGCGCCTCGCCCATCGCGCCCACGAGCTGGTCGCGGAGGTCAGCGGCCTCTCGCTGGAGGTGCGCGGCGAGGAGGAGATCGCGGCGCTCGGGATGGGCGCCTTCGCCGCCGTGGCGCGCGGCTCGCACGAGGAGGCGCGCCTGATCGAGCTGAGGTACGAGGGCCCGGACGCAGATCCCGCCACCCCGCTGCTGGCGCTCGTCGGCAAGGCGGTCACGTTCGACAGCGGCGGCATCTCGATCAAGCCGGCGATGAGAATGTCGGAGATGAAGTTCGACATGTCGGGCGGCGCCGCCGTGCTGGAGGCGATCGGCGCGATCGCGCGGCTGCAGCTGCCGGTGCGCGTGCTCGGCGTGATCGGCGCGACGGAGAACATGCCCAGCGGCCACGCGGCGCGCCCCGGCGACGTGGTGCGGGCGGCCAACGGCACGACGATCGAGATCATCAACACCGACGCCGAGGGCCGCCTCGTGCTGGCCGACTGCCTCGTGCACGCGATCAACCACGGCGCCGAGCGGATCGTCGACCTGGCGACGCTGACGGGCGCGATCGTGACGACCTTCGGCACCAGCCACGCCGGCCTCTTCTCCAACGACGACGAGTGGGCCGGCGCGGTCGCGGCGGCCGGAACGGCCAGCGGCGACCTCGTCTGGCGGCTGCCGCTGCACCCCGACTACGCCGACGCGATCAAGGGCCGCTACGCCGACATCGTCAACTCGACCGAGAACCGCAAGGCGGCCTCGATCACCGCGGCCGAGTTCCTGCGGCGGTTCGTCGGCGACGTCCCGTGGGCGCACCTCGACATCGCCGGGACGGCGAACGACACCGGCAAGCCGTACGCCCCCAGCGGCGGCTCTGGCTACGGCGTGCGCCTGCTCGTAGAGCTGGCGAAGAGACTGTCCGCATAACGCGAGTTCCCGCTAGCTCTTCGATGCTCGAAAAGCTGACGTGGAACTCGCAATGCGAGCTTGCGAGCACGTACTGCACTCCTTCCGACGGAAGCTCCCCTACTATTCGCCCCGCCGCGACGCCGTCGATTCTGAGCACGGCGCGCGGACACCCCCGAGATGTCCACCACCTCTGAGCGAAAGATCCGCGTCGTCGTCGCGAAGCCTGGCCTTGACGGCCATGACCGCGGGGCGAAGATCATCGCCCGCGCGCTGCGCGACGCGGGCATGGAGGTGATCTACACCGGCTTGCACCAGACGCCGGAGCAGATCGTGGAGACGGTCATCCAGGAGGATGCCGACGCAGTCGGCCTCTCGATCCTCTCGGGGGCGCACATGACGCTCGTGCCGCGCATCGTCGAATTGCTGCGCGCGCAGGACGTCGACGACGTGCTCGTCACGGTGGGAGGCACGATCCCCGCCGACGACATCCCTCAGCTGAAGGCTCTCGGGGTCTCCGAGGTCTTCACGCCGGGGGCTCCCACGCAGGACATCATCGACTTCATCCGCGGCGCGGTCCGCAGCGGCTGACGGGTCTCTCCGCCGGCACGGCGGAGCGCGCCCCGAACCCCGATGGAGTCGTACGGGGCAGGGGAGCGATTGACTGGTCAGTCAACACGGGTATCATGCCGCCCGAGACACTGCCACGAACGTCAGTTTGCTCTTTCTGAGGAGGCACCCCAGTTGAAGATTTGCGTCCTGGTCAAAGAGGTGCCGGACGCCGCCGTCGAGAAGCGCATCGATGCCTCGACGGGGCGGATGGACCGCAGCGGGGAGAAGAATCTCAACCCGTACGACACGCACGCCATCGAGGCTGCGATGCAGCTGAAGGAGGGCGGCGCACTCCAGATCGACGAGATCGTCGCCGTCACGATGGGCCCGGAGTCCGCCGTGCGCGCGCTCCACAAGGCCGTCTCGCTCGGCGCGGACCGCTCGCTGCACCTGTCCGACGACACGCTCGCCGGCTCTGACGTCGCCGCCACGGGCTACGCCCTGGCGAAGGCGCTGGAGAAGGAGCAGCCCGACATAGTCCTGCTCGGGCAGCAGTCCGACGACGGCGAGTGCTACACGATCGGCGCGGTCGTCGCCGACCACCTGAAGGCGCCTTCGCTGACCCAGGTGATCAAGCTCGACGTCGTCGACGGCGGTCTCCGCTGCGAGCGTCAGGCCGAGTACGGCTACGACACCGTCCAGGTCGGCCTCCCGGCCGTCATCTCGGTCGGTGACGCGATCAACGAGCCGCGCTACCCGTCGCTGAAGGCGATCATGGGCGCGAAGAAGAAGCCGCTCGAGAAGGCCGCTGCCGGCGACGTCGGCATCGACGCCTCGCTCGTCGGCGCCGACGGCTCGCGCGTGCAGTGCGGCGAGTTCAAGGCTCCGCCGGCGAAGTCGGCCGGCACGATCATCGAAGACGAGGACACGGACGCGACCGTCGAGCAGATCGTCGCGTGGCTGGACGAAAGGAAGCTGATCTAGATGGGCGGGATTCTCGTCTACGTCCTCCACTACGAGGGCGCGCTCAACAAGAACTCGCTCGGCGCCGTCTCCGAGGGCGCCAAGCTCGCCGCGGAGCTGGGCACGACCGCTGACGCGATCGTCGTCGGCGGCGGCGACCTGACCAACGAGCTGCTCGGCACGCTCGGCGACTACGGCGCGGCGAAGGTCTACCGCGCCGAGGGCCCCGAGGGTCTCGCGCAGCCGGTCATCGACGCGATGGACAAGGTCATCGGCGAGAACGGTCACTCGTACGTGATCTTCGGCGGCGGCCTGCTCGGCTTCGAGATCGGCGCCGGCCTCGCCGCGCGTCGCAACGCCGGCGTGACGATGGAGGTCACCGGTGTCGTCGTCGAGGGCGGCAAGCTGATCGCCGAGCGGCCGATCCTCGGCGACTCGCAGATCTCCCGCTCCCACTACAAGGGCGATCTCGGCATCATCATCGGCCGCATCAACGCGTTCGAGCTGAAGCCGGGCGCCGGCGGCGCGGCCGAGATCGTCGACGTCCAGGTCGACTACTCGCCGTGGTCGACGCAGGCGACGATGGTGCAGCGCGGCGAGCAGCGCGGCGCCGACGTCAACATCGAGGACGCCAGCGTCCTCGTCGCGGGCGGCCGTGGTCTCGGCAAGGCCGAGGGCTTCCAGCTGTGCGAGGACCTCGCCGGCGTGCTCGGCGGCGCCGTCGCCGCCACGCGCGCGGTGGTCGACGCGGGCTGGTACCCGTACGCGGCTCAGATCGGTCAGACCGGCAAGTCGGTCGCGCCGAAGCTCTACCTCGCGGCCGGCATCTCGGGCGCGATCCAGCACAAGGTCGGCATGCAGGCCTCGGAGAACATCGTCGCGATCAACAAGGACGCGAACGCTCCGATCTTCGAGTTCAGCGATCTCGGCATCGTCGGGGACCTGAACAAGATCCTGCCGAAGCTGACGGAGGCCGTGAAGGCCAAGAAGGGCGGTTGATCGCATGGCCGGCAGCAGCAACGGCCGGGTCGTGCCGGCGGCGTACCCGCCGCCGGTCGACTCGCCCAACGAGTTCATCAAGCGCGGCCTCGACGGTGAGGACGAGCTGATCGAGGTCGGCGTCGCGATCGTCGGCGGCGGCACGGCCGGTCTCGCCTGCGCGAACCGGCTGCTGCAGCTGCTGGCCGACGATCCCGAGACGCTGGAGTCGCTCGGCGAGGTGCCCGTCGCGGTGCTGGAGAAGGCGAAGACCTGCGGTGGTCACAACCTCTCCGGCGCCGTCATGCGGCCCGGGCCGCTCCAGGAGCTGTACCCGGACCTCACGCGTGAGGACTGGCGCAAGGAGGGCTTCGCCTACGGCGAGGTCGACAAGGAAGCGGTCTACATGCTTCCGTCGGCCAAGTCGAAGATCCGCATCCCGCCGCCGCCGCCGTTCAAGAACCACGGCAACGAGGTCATCTCGGTCGCCGCGCTGGCGCGCTACCAGCAGCGCGTCGCCGAGGAGGCCGGCGCCTACATCCTCACCGAGACGGCCGCCACGCAGCTGGTCGTCGAGGACGGCACCGTCGTCGGCGTCCGCTCCGGCGACAAGGGCCGCGGCAAGGACGGCCAGCCGCTCGGCAACTTCGAGCCCGGCACGGACATCAAGGCGGCCGTGACGGTCCTCGCCGACGGCTGCTGGGGCTCGCTCACGGGCGCCGCGATCCGCGAGTTCGAGCTCGACGAGGACCGCGAGCCGCCGGTCTGGGAGCTGGGCGTCAAGGAGGTCTGGAAGGTCACGAGACCGCTCGACCGCCTGATCCACACGATCGGTCCGTGGCCGCTGAAGATCTCGGCCAGATACGGGCAGATCGGCGGCACCTGGATCTACCCGATGAAGGACGAGAGAACGGGCGACGACCTCGTCTCGATCGGCTTCGTCGTCGACCTCGAGTACGCCGACGCGACGACCTCCGCGCACGACCTGCTGCAGCAGTTCAAGCTGCACCCGCTCGTGAGAGGGATCCTGGAGGGCGGCGAGCGCATCGCCTGGGGCGCGAAGGCGCTGCCGGGCGGCGGCTACTGGTCGATGCCGAAGCTGTCGATGCCGGGCGCACTGCTCGTCGGCGACGCCGGCGGCCTCGTCGACACGGTCTCGCTCAAGGGCGTGCACCACTCGATCCTGTCGGGCAAGCTCGCCGCCGAGGCGATCTACGACTCGCTCACCAGAGGCCGGTCGCTGGAGGAGTACGAGGAGAAGGTCGAGAACTCGGCCACCGGCAGAGAGCTGTACGAGGTCCGCAACACGCGTCAGCCGTTCCAGAAGGGCTTCCTGATGGGCGGCCCGATCGTCAACCTGGCGATCGCGACGAAGGGCAAGCTGCCGCCGGGCCGCCTGCCGTGGCACAAGAACGACGAGAAGGCGATGTTCATCGGCAAGACCGCCGATGGCTATCCGAGACCGGACAACAGATACACGTTCGACAAGCTCTCGTCGGTCTTCATCACCGGCAACGCGACGCGCGACGACGCGCCGAACCACATCCGCGTGCAGAGAAACGTCCCGCGCGAGGTCGCCGAGACGTGGAAGTGGATGTGCCCGGCGGGCGTCTACGAGCTGCCCGAGGACGCGCCCGAGACGGGCAACGTCGACGTGATCGTCAACTACACCAACTGCGTGCAGTGCGGTGCGATCACGGCGAAGGGCGGTCGCCTGACCCCGCCCGAGGGCGGCGACGGGCCGCTCTACACGATCACCTGAGAGCCGGTTGCCCGGTCCTGTGCGCCACTGGCGCACAGGACCGGTCACAACCTCGCAACTTCTCGTCGGCTGACCGGTTATAGCTGGCGTCATGAAGGTCGCTGCAACGCTCTCCAGAGCGGCGCTGATCGCGCTGCTCGCCATCGCACCCGCCGTGCTCGCCGCGGTGGCTCCCGCGCACGCCGCTACTGCCAGGTCGCGCGCGTTCATGCCGGCCTCGGTCAAGCTTCCGTACGAGGCCAGGCTGGTCTCGTGCACGCGCTCGCCGAAGACCGATCTGCGCACCGCGATCGTCGGCGCCTCGATGCGGCCGATCACCGGCGGCACGAGACTGGCGCTGAAGGTCGACCTCTACCAGCGGCCGCTGTCGAACGGGCGCTGGACGCTGCGCTCCGACGTCCCGGGCCTCGGCGCCTGGACGCAGCCGAGCGATCCCTCGATCGGGACGCGCGTCAACGACGTCTTCAAGTACCGCCAGGCGGTCGGCCGCCTCGTCGTGCCCTCCGCCTACCGCTTCAAGATCGCCTTCCGCTGGACTGACGAGAGCGGCAGAGTCGTGCGCGAGGAGACGGCGACGACCGCGATCTGCCGCGAGCCCGACCTGCGCCCCGACCTCGTGGTCGCGAGCGCGACCTTCGAGCCCGGCAGCACCGAGGCGGCGGGGACCTACACCGTCGCCGTCCGCAACATCGGTCGCTCGGCGGCGGTGAACATCGCCGTCGCCTCGGTCAGCTCGGGTATCCGCACGATCCGCCGCCTGGGACCGCTGGAGAGCACCGAGCTGACGTTCTTCGGGCCGGTCTGCGTGACGCAGCTGGCGGTCCAGACCTTCACGGTCGACCCCTCCAACCTGATCGACGAGGCGCGCGAGACCAACAACAGCCTCGCGGCGACCTGCCCGGCTACACTGGACAGACCATGAAGACCGACATCCATCCCAACTACGTCGAGTCGCACGTGCGCTGCACGTGTGGCAACACGTTCACGACCAGATCGGTCGAGCCCTCGATAAACGTCGAGATCTGCTCGAACTGTCACCCGTTCTACACGGGCAGACAGAAGCTCGTCGACACCGGTGGTCGTGTCGAGCGCTTCCAGCGTCGCGCCGCCAGACGCGCCGCGGCCAGCGACTCGAACTAGCGCCCTGCCATGCGCAGCGTCTAGCGTGGCCCCGTCGGCTCCCGACGGGGCCACTGCTCGTTAAGGCGCCGATGCGCCGTCCGCTCGCCGCGCCGCGGGCCCCGTGCGCGCGACTGCCCTAGACTCGTCGGCCGTGATCGAGCAGCTGGTCAGACAGATCGAGTCGCGCTTCGGCGAGCTCGAGAACATGATGGCCGACCCCGAGGTGATCGGGGACCGTCAGCGCTACGCCGACGCCGGTCGTCAGTACGCCGAGCTGGAGCCGGCCGCGAGACTGGCCGTCGAATGGCGCCGCGCCGTCGACGACGAGGCCGGCGCGCGCGAGCTGCTGGAGGAGGGCGGCGATGACGCCGAGGTGCGCGAGATGCTCACCAGAGCGCGCGAGCGGATCGAGGCGCTCGACGAGGAGATCCGTCTCGCGATGGTCGAGAAGGATCCGGCCGACGACAAGAACGTGATCGTCGAGATCCGCCCCGGCGCCGGCGGCGACGAGGCCGGCCTGTTCGCCGGCGACCTCTACCGGATGCTGACGCGCTACGCCGAGCGGCGCGGCTTCCAGACCGAGGCGATGGACGAGGGCGACGGCACCTACACC
Organism: Conexibacter sp.; assembly: GCA_035473605.1. Taxonomy (GTDB): domain Bacteria; phylum Actinomycetota; class Thermoleophilia; order Solirubrobacterales; family Solirubrobacteraceae; genus Conexibacter. The sequence goes on along the minus strand of DATIOB010000737.1, from coordinate 9,322 downwards.
TTCGCGATCAAGGGCGACGGCGCCTACTCGGTCTTCAAGTTCGAAGGCGGCACGCACCGCGTCCAGCGCGTCCCGGAGACCGAGTCGCAGGGCCGCATCCACACCTCGACGGCGACCGTCGCGGTGCTGCCCGAGGCCGAGGACGTCGACGTGCAGATCAACGAGAACGACCTCCAGGTCGACGTCTACCGCTCCTCCGGGCCAGGCGGCCAGTCGGTCAACACGACCGACTCGGCGGTCCGCATCACGCACAAGCCGAGCGGCGTGGTCGTCTCGATGCAGGACGAGAAGTCGCAGCTGCAGAACCGCGAGAAGGCGATGCGCGTGCTGCGCGCGCGCCTCTACGAGCGGGCGCTCGCCGAGCAGCAGGCCGAGCTGTCGGCCAACCGCCTGTCGCAGGTCGGCAGCGGCGAGCGGGCGGAGAAGATCCGCACGTACAACTTTCCGCAGGACCGCATCACCGACCACCGCATCAAGCTGACCGTCAACAACATGGACGCCGTCCTCGGCGGCGACCTCGACGACGTCACCGCCGCGCTCCAGAACGATGAGAAGCGACGCAAGCTCGAGGAGCAGGCCGAGGCGTGATCCCGGCGTGAGCGCGCCGGACGACGGCTGGACCTTCGCCGACGGACCGTCGGTGCGGATGTCGCTGGCGATCGCCACGGCCGACCTGCGCGAGGCCGGCTGCGACAACCCGCGGCTCGACGCGGAGCTGCTGCTGGCCGACGCGCTCGGCGCGACGCGCACGTCGCTGCACCTTCATCCCGAGCGCGTTCTAGCGCTCGCCGAGAGCGAGCGCTTCGCCGCGCTGGTCGCGCGGCGGCGGGCGCGCGAGCCGGTCGCCTACATCCGCGGGACGCGCGGCTTCCGCCATATCGACCTGACCGTCGACCGGCGCGTGCTGGTACCGCGGCCGGAGACCGAGCTGCTCGTCGAGGTCGCGCTCGCGCTGCCGCGCGCGGCGCGCGTGCTCGACGTCGGCACCGGCAGCGGCGCCGTCGCGCTCGCGCTCAAGCACGAGCGGCCCGACCTCCAGGTGCTCGCGACCGACCTCAGCGCCGACGCGCTCGACGTCGCGCGCGCCAACGCGGCCAACCTGCGGCTCGACGTCACCTTCGCGCAGGGCGACCTGCTGTCGGGCGTCGCGGGCGAGTTCGACGCGATCCTCTCCAACCCGCCGTACGTGCCCGACGGCGACCGCGAGCAGCTCGAGCCGGAGGTCGCGGTGCACGAGCCGGCGCAGGCGCTGTTCGCCGGCGGCGACGGCCTCGACCTGCTGCGCCGCCTCGCCGTCGACGCCGCCGCGCGGGCGCCGTTCGTCGCCTTCGAGGTCGGCGCCGGCCAGGCGCCGGCGGTCGGCGAGCTGCTGCGCGGCGGCGGCATGACGCAGGTGCGGGCGCACAGAGATCTCGCCGGGATCGAGCGCGTGGTGGTGGGGCGGCGATGAGCGTCCCCGCGCTGACGAGCGCCGATGCCGCCGCCTTCGCGCTGACGATTGCGGCCGGCGGCGTCGCCGTCTTCCCGGCCGACACCGTCTACGGGCTCGCGGCGGCGCCCGGCGACCTGGCCGCGGTCGCGCGCCTCTACGAGCTGAAGGGGCGCGCGCCGAGCAAGCCGGCGGCGCTGATGTGGTTCGACCGCGAGCGCGCGCTGGCCGCGCTGCCGGCGCTCGGCGCGCGCACCCGCGGCGCGCTGGAGCGGCTGCTGCCGGGCGGCGTGACCGTGCTGCTGCCCGATCCCGATACGCCCGGTGCGGCGCTCGGGCTGCGCGTGCCGCGGCTCGACGGCCCGCTGGCTGCGCTCGCGGGGGTCGAGCTGCCGGTGCTGCAGTCGAGCGCCAACCACGCCGGCGGCGCCGACCCGCGCTCGCTCGGCGAGGTGCCGGCGGAGATCCGAGCCGGCGCCGACCTCGTGCTCGACGCCGGGCCGCTGCCGGGGACCGCCTCGACGGTGATCGACCTGCGCGGCTACGAGTCCGGCGGCGCCTGGGAGATCGTGCGCGTCGGCGCGGTGCCGGTCGACGCGGTCGCCGCGGCGCTCGCCTGAGCGCCGGCGCGCCGCGTACCCAGTTCTGAGCCTTGCTGAGCGGGCGGGCGGCACGCGAGAGTGTCCAGGTCCCCTTGTCCCGAAACCGGTTCACTGGGACGATGACTTCTCGTCGAACCGCCGCGACCGCTCCGGGTCCGGCGCGGCATGGAGGCCACACCCGGATGAACAGTCGCGCCGTCGTGCTCTCGTTGCTCACCGCGCTCGGCGGGAGCACCCTGCTGGCTGCGCCAGCGGTCGCGGTCCAGGACGACCACGACCACGGCGGCCGCCCCGCCTTCGACGTGCGCAGCGGCGAGCGCACGCCCGTCCCGCAGGCGACCGCGCAGGCGCGCGAGCTGCTGGCACGGCGGCTCGGCGGCGAGGGGACGCTCAGCGGCGACCGGCGCAGCGGCGGGATCCGCTCGCTCGGCCGCACCGACGGCTTCCTGACGCCGCCGGCCGGCGGCGACGCGGAGGCGGTCGCGCTCGACTACCTGCGCGACAACGCGACCGCGTTCAACCTCGACGCCGGCGACCTCGCGGCGCTGCGACTGGTCGGCCGCTCGACCTCCGGCGACGGCGTCACGCATCTCACCTGGCTGCAGACGAGCCGCGGGATCGCCGCCTACGACAGCGTCGTCAACGCGAACGTGACCGCCGACGGGCGGCTGCTGAACGTCGGCGGCGCGCCGACGCCCGACCTCGCGCTCGCCTCCACGACCCCGCTGCTGACGGCTTCGGAGGCGCTGCGGGTCGCGCAGCAGGACGTGCACGCCGACCCGGCGCTGCCGCGCGCGAGCGCGAGCCCCGACAGCGAGCGCGTCACGCGCTTCGCCAACGGCGACACGGCGCGGCTGGTCGCCTTCGCGGCGCCCGGCGGCGACCGCCTCGCGTGGCGGCTGACGGTCGCCGGCGAGCAGCCGTTCCTCTACGACGTCGTCGTCGACGCCCGCAGCGGTGAGCTGCTCGCGCGCAACTCGCTGACCGACTTCGCCAGCGCCGAGGTCTACGACGCGCATCCGAGCGCCGGCGTTCCCGGCAACACCGTCGACCTCGCCAGATGGCTCGGCGACACGCAGGGCGGCACGCGCCTGTTCGGCCCCAACGCCCACGCCTACGCCGACATCGGCGCGCCCAACGGCGTCAACGCCGGCGAGAACGTCGGCTCCAGCGGCGGCGGCGACTGGAGCTACGGGCTGACGCCCGTCGCGCCAGGGGTCGGCGCCACCTGCTCAGCTCCGGCCGGCGGCCTCTGCAGCTGGGACGGCGTCGACCTCGCCAGCGCCGCGACCAACCGCGCGCAGACGACGACGCAGCTCTTCTACTTCGTCAACCGCTTCCACGATTGGCTGGCGCAGCCGCCGATCGGCTTCGACGCGACCTCGCGGAACTTCGAGGGCGCCGACCGCGTGCTCGCCGAAGCCCAGGACTACGAGGGCTTCAACAACGCGAACATGTCGACGCCGCCCGACGGCAGCTCGCCGCGGATGCAGATGTACCTGTGGAGAGCGCCGTTCCCCGCGATCAGCTCGGCCGACGACGCCGCCGTCGTCTACCACGAGTACACCCACGGCCTCTCCAACCGGCTGGTCGCCGGCGGCACCGGCACGCAGCTGCGGATGTTCCAGCCGCGCGCGATGGGGGAGGGGTGGAGCGACTGGTACGCGCTCGACTACCTCGTCGCGCAGGACTTCCTGACCGACACCGCCGCCGACGGCGAGGTCGCGACCGGCACGTTCGCGACCGGCAACGGGCTGACGGGGATCCGCCGACAGGCGACCGACTGCCCGGTCGACTCGCCGGCCGCGGCCTGCGCCGCGACCGCCTCGTCGCACGGCCAAGGCGGCTACACCTTCGCCGACGTCGGCCGCGTCGGCTCCTACAACAACGGCGCCGTCCCGCGCTTCCAGGTCCACGACGACGGCGAGATCTGGGCGCAGACGCTGTGGGACCTGCGCCGAGCGGTCGGCGCCTCGACCGCGCGCGCCCTGATCACCAACGGCATGCGCCTGACGGCGATGGACAACCCGTCGTTCCTCGACGCGCGCGACGCCATCCTGCAGGCCGACCTCGCCGCCGGCGGCGGCGACCGCGCGGCGATCTGGCAGGTCTTCGCCAGACGCGGGATGGGCTTCGGCGCGCGCATCTCCAGCCCGCAGGCGACACGCGGGATCGCCTCCTTCACGCTGCCCCAGCTGGCGGCCGCCGCGACTCCGACGGTTGACGACGCGCCGCCGCTCGGCGACGGCGACGGCGTCGCGGAGCCCGGCGAGGCGGTACGGCTCGGCGTCGCGCTGACGAACGTCGCCGGCGGCGCGCTGACGAACGTGCGCGCGACGCTCGGCGGCCCGGCCGGCGTCGTCGTCGGCGGCCCGCGCGCGAGCTGGGGGACGCTCGCCGTCGGCGCGAGCGCGACCGCCGCCGCGCCGTTCGCGGTCACGCTGCCGGCGACGCGGCAGTGCGGCCTCCCGGTCGCGCTGACGTTGAACGTCAGCAGCGACCAGGGGACGGCCACGTTGCCGCTGTCGCTGCCGGTCGGCGCGGGGCGCACGAGCTTCGCGGCGAGCGGCGGGCTGCCGCTGGCGATCCCGAACAACTCGGCCCTCGGCGCGACCGCGACGCTGACGGTCCCGAGCGCCGGACGGGTCGACCGCCTGCGCGTGACGATCTCGCTGGCGCATCCCTTCGTCGGCGACCTGCACGCCGAGCTGACCTCGCCGAGCGGCACGACCGTTGCGCTGTTCGAGCGGCCCGGCGTCGCCACCTACGGCTCCGTGGCCGACGGGCTGACGGGCGTCGTGCTCGACGACGCGGCGGCGCTCTCGATCCAGGAGATCCCGGTCGCCGAAGGACCGGCGTTGAGCGGCATCTTCCGGCCGGACCAGCCGCTCGCTCTGCTGGCCGGTGAGGAGCGCGCCGGCACGTGGAGACTGAGACTGACCGACGTGATCGATCCCGACGCCGGCACGCTGACCGGCTGGGCAGTAGAGACCGACCAGCCGGCCTGCGCGACGAGCGCGCCGGCGCTGCCGAGCGCCGCGACCGGTGCGGTCGCAGCGCTCGCGCACGATGCCGCGACGCTCACAGGCACGGTCGACAGCGCCGGCGCCGCGACCGGCTACGCCTTCGAGCACGGCACGACGAGCGATTACGGCTCGGTCACCCCGGTCGCCGACGCCGGTTCCGGCAGCGGCGCGGTCGCGCGCACGGCGGCGCTGAGCGGACTGACGCCGAGCACGACCTACCACTACCGCCTGATCGCGCTGCGCGGTGACACCGTCGTCGCGCTCGGCGAGGACCGCTCGTTCACGACGACGGCCGCGCCGGTGACGCCACCGCCCGGTGACGGCGGCGGTGGAGGCGGAGGTGGGACACCCACGCCGCCCGGTGACGGCGGCGGCGGAGGCGGAGGTGGGACACCCACGCCGCCCGGTGACGGCGGTGGCGGTGGGACCCCGACGCCGCCCCCGACCGGCGGCGGCACCGTGCCGCCGGCCACCGTGACGCTCGGCGTCTTCCCCGCCAGAAAGCTCACGCTCAACCGCCGCAACGCTTTTGCGCTCGCCTTCAGCGCGACGCCTGCCGGCGCCCGCGGCACGCTCAGATTCACGTTGCCGAAGCAGCAGCGCAGAGCGGCGGTGAGCTTCAGCGCTCCCTTCACGGTCGACGCCAGAGGGGTGGTCAAGCTGACCGTGACGGTGCGCAGCGCGGCGCTCAGACGGCTGCGCCAGCTGCGCGGCGGCGCGCGCACCGCGGTGACGGTGACGCTCGGCGGCAGAACGTTCAGACGGACGCTGACGCTGGCGCCGCCCGCGAAGAGAGCGAGACGGCCGCGCTGACGGCCGTTCCGCGAGTTCGACGCCAGCCGGACTCGCTGTTGTAGTCGGCTCCAGCCGACTACAACGCCCACGGCGGGGTGAAGGCCTCGCCGTTCAGCTGCGCCCGCATCCCAGCCGAGGTGCAGACCGTCAGCAGTGCGGTCTCGGCGCCGTCGTTGCGCAGCTGCAGCGGCGTGCCGGGCGGCACGATCAGCGCGTCGCCGGCCGCGAGCGCGTGCCGCTCCTCGCCGACGGTCGCCGCGAGCGCGCCGGTGGCGAGCACGAAGACCTCCTCGCGGTCGAGCGAGTGCGGTTCGCTGCGCGCCCCCGGCGCCGCCTCCAGGGCCCACACCGCCAGCTCGGTCGAGCCGCGCGAGGGGACGGCGAGCGGGCGGAAGGTGAAGCCCTCGCGGGCGAACGTCGGCGCCTCGGCGAGCGTGGCGAGCGGCATGGCGTGACTCCTGAATAGGCAACTGAGTTCACTTACTCTAGCGCAGTCCGGGCAACCTGGTTGACTATCGCGTCATGACGCTGCCCGATCCCTCCAGACCAGGGACCGCCGCGCTGCTGCTCGGCATGGGCTTCCGCGCGCTCACCGACCGCTTCCACGAACTGCTGCGGGCGGAGGGGTTCGAGCCGCTGCGCCCGGCGCACGGCTTCATCTTCCGGCTGCTGGAGGAGCACGGCGAGCTGACCGCGACGCAGCTCGGCGCCCACCTCGAGCTGACGAGACAGGCGGCGACGAGACTGACCGTCGAGCTGGAGCAGTGGGGCTATCTCGCGCGCCGGCCGCATCCGCGCGACGGCCGTGCGAGCGTGCTCGCGCTGACACCGCGCGGCCGTGGCTACGTCGCGCACGCCGACGCGCTGTGGGCGCGGATCGAGCGCGAATGGGCCGCCGTCGTCGGCGAGGACGCCGTCGAGGGCGCGAAGGCGGCGGTCGCAGCATGGGTCGCGCACGCTGCGGGGGAGGGGACCCCGTCGCTGCGCCCGGTCTGGTGACAGCGGAATCGCCCGGTGGCGATTCCGTCGCGCGCTCGGCTGGCGCCGATCTCGCGGACCGCGTTGGTACGCTGGGCGCGCCGCCATGAAGATCGCCATCGCCTCCGACCACGCCGGCTTCACGCTGAAGTCGCATCTCGCCGGGGCGCTCGCCGCGCAAGGCCACGAGGTCGTCGACCTCGGCCCCGACGGCAGCGACTCCGTCGACTACCCGCAGTACGCGCAGCCCGCCGCCGCGCTCGTCGCCGCCGGCGACGCCGAGCGCGGCGTGATCGTCTGCGGCTCCGGCAACGGCGTCGCGATCGTCGCCAACAAGGTTCACGGCGTCCGCGCCGTCAACGCGCACGACGCGGAGGAGGCCGAGATGTGCCGGCGTCACAACGACGCGAACGTCGTCACCCTGTCGGGTGCGCGGCTCTCGCCCGAGGAGGCGGACGCGATCGTCGCGGCCTTCCTCGCGACCGACTTCGACGGCGGCCGCCACGCCCGCCGCGTCAACCAGATCACCGCGATGGAGAGCTCCGCATGACCGACCTGCCGTCCGACTTCTTCAACAAGCCGCTCGCCGAGGTCGATCCCGAGATCGCGGACGCGATCGGACGCGAGCTGGAGCGCCAGCAGAAGACGCTGGAGATGATCGCCTCCGAGAACTTCGTCCCGCAGGCCGTGCTCGACGCGCAGGGCAGCGTGCTGACGAACAAGTACGCCGAGGGCTACCCCGGCCGTCGCTACTACGGCGGCTGCGAGTTCGTCGACATCGCCGAGCAGCTCGCGATCGACCGCGCCAAGGAGCTGTTCGGCGCCGAGGCCGCCAACGTCCAGGCCCACTCCGGCGCGCAGGCCAACACCGCCGTCTACCACGCGCTGCTGAAGCCGGGCGACACGATCATGGGGCTCGAGCTGGCGCACGGCGGCCACCTCAGCCACGGCATGAGAATCAACGTCTCCGGCCGCCTGTACGACATCGCGCCGTACCAGGTCGACCGTGAGACGAGCCGGATCGACATGGAGGCGGTCGCCGAGATCGCGCTCGAGCGCAAGCCGAAGCTGCTGCTCGCCGGCTGGTCGGCCTACCCGCGCCAGCTCGACTTCGCCCGCTTCCGCGAGATCGCCGACGAGGTCGGCGCGCTGCTGATGGTCGACATGGCCCACTTTGCCGGCCTCGTCGCCGCCGGTCTGCACCCGAGCCCGGTGCCGTACGCCGACGTCGTCACCTCGACGACGCACAAGACGATCGGCGGCGGCCGCGGCGGCCTGATCCTCTCCAGAGAGGAGCACGCCAGAAGACTCAACTCGGCGATCTTCCCGGGTCAGCAGGGCGGCCCGCTGGAGCACGTGATCGCCGGCAAGGCGGTCGCGTTCAAGATCGCGATGAGCGACGCCTTCAAGGAGCGCCAGCAGCGCACGATCGCCGGCGCGCAGGCGCTCGCGACCGAGCTGCTCGCCGACGAGGGCTCCGGCGTCAGCGTCCTGACGGGCGGCACCGACGTCCACCTCGTGCTCGTCGACCTGCGCGAGTCCGAGCTCGACGGACAGCAGGCCGAGGACCGCCTGCACGAGATCGGCATCACCGTCAACCGCAACGCGGTGCCGTTCGACCCGCGCCCGCCGATGGTCTCCAGCGGCCTGCGCGTCGGCTCCCCGGCGCTCGCCACGCGCGGCTTCGGGGTCGACGACTTCAGCGAGGTCGGCAAGCTGATCGCGACGGCGCTGACGCCCGCGTTCGAGGACCGCAAGGCCGAGCTGGCCGAACGCGTCACCGCGCTCGCCGAGAAGCACCCGCTGTACGCGCACCTGAACGCTCCGGCGATCGCCTGACCGGCTCCCCGCCGCGCCCCGCACGGGGGCGCGGCCGCAGTGGGTAACACGGCGGTCCACCGCGGCTGCCAGACTTCACCATCGGCATGAACGAGCTCGACGCCGTCTTCGCCTTCCTCGTCGCCTTGGCGGTCGCGGCGGTCACGACCCCGTTCGTGGCGCGGTTGGCGACCCGCATCGGCGCGGTCGACGAGCCGCGCGAGCGCGGCCTCGCGGCGCGCGTGACGCCGCTGCTGGGCGGGCTGGCGATCCTCGCCGGCGTGCTCGTCGCCTCCGCCTTCTTCCTGCCGATCACAGACGAGACGCAGGGGATCCTGCTCGGCGCCGCGCTGATCGCGGCCGTCGGGGCGATCGACGACGTGATCGACCTGCCGCCGCAGTGGAAGCTGCTGGGCCAGATCGTCGCCGCGATCATCCCCGTCGCGGCGGGGGTGAAGGTCGAGCACATCACCTTCCCGTTCCTCGGCGCGCTTCAGTTCGGCGACGTCGGCGGGGTGCTGACGGTCTTCGGCCTCGTCGCACTGATGAACGTCGTCAACTTCTCCGACGGCGTCGACGGCCTGGCCGCCGGCGTCTGCGCGATCGCGGCGGTCGGCTTTCGATCCCTTTCTCCATGAATGCGCTAGCCACTTCAAAATGCAACTGTGGCGGGG
>DATIOB010000736.1:0-7060 GCA_035473605.1 Conexibacter sp. | reverse complement strand
ATCAACATGACGGCGTAGTCGGCTCGGCTCGGCGCGCGCTCGGCCGGGTGCAGGACGCGATCGCCGCGCACGCCGGCGGCGGCCCTCGGCCAATCGCCGAGACGACCGAGTTCCTTGTGTCGCACGGTGCGGGCTCCTTCCTCGTCAACGACTCCGGCGCGCGGCTGCTCGACGCCGTCTCGGGCTACGGGGTCGCATCGCTCGGCCACAGCCATCCGCGCTGGGTCGACGCGGTCGTCTCGCAGGCGAACCGTGTCGCCGTCACATCGCTCCACACCGAAGAGCTGGCCGTTTACCTGAGCGCACTCGGCGGGCTCCTGCCCGAGCGCCTCGGACAGGTCGCGCTCCTGTCGACCGGCGCCGAAGCTGTCGAGCTCGCCGTGCGACTCGCGCAGACGGAGCGCGGCAGACCCGGAGTCCTGACGTTCGCCCATGGCTTCCACGGCAAGACAGCTGCGGTTCGCTACGCGACGGCGCCCTCGTCAGCCGAGGCTGACGCGCTCGCGCCCAGCTGGCTGCGCAGCGCCCCGTTCCCGAGCTGCGCCGATCACGACGCCGTCGACTACGACGAGTGCTGCGAGCCGGTGGGCTACGAGCTCGCGGCGATCGAGCAGCGTGCCGATCTCGCCGAGATCGGCGCGGTCCTCGTCGAACCGGTGCTCGGAACGAGTGGGAACCGTCCGCCCAAGCGAGGCTTTCTGGCGGGCCTCCGCCGGCTCTGTGACAAGCGCGGCTGGCTGCTGATCCTCGATGAGTCGATCACGGGATTCGGCCGCACCGGCGAGCTGTTCGCCTTCGAGCGCTTCGGCGTCGTCCCCGACGTCATGGTCCTCAGCAAGGGGCTCGGCGGCGGCTTTCCGCTCAGTGCGGTGTGCGCGAGTCGTGAGCTGTGGGAGCGATCCGGCTTGACCGCCTCCGCCACCTCGTCCAGCTTCGGCGGGAATCCGATCGCGTGCGCGGCCGGGATGGCGACGCTGGAGATCGTCACCGACGCGCGCTTCATGGCGCAGGTGCGCGCGACCTCCGCGCGAGCCGCAGTGCGCCTGCGTCAGCTTTCGCAGGCATCCGCTCACGTCGCGCGGCCGCGCGGCGTCGGCCTGATGCTCGGCTTCGACCTCGTCGACCCCGCCACCGGTGAACTGGCCTCCGCCGCACGTTGCGCCGAGGTCGTGCGCGCCTGCCGTGACGGCGGCCTGCTCGTCGCCGCGCACGTCCCGCGCGTCCGTCTGAGCCCGCCTTTGACGTTGACCGTCGCGGAGGCCGACCTGCTCTTCGACGTCCTGCAGGACGTGCTGCGGTGAGGATCGCGATCGTCGGGCTCGGCGGCGCGTGCCACCGAGGCCACCTCCCAGCGATCGAGCGGCTGGCCGATCGGGGCTTCGAGATCGTCGCCGCGGCCGACACCAGCGAGCTCCGGCGGACGGAGTTCGCCCGAGCAGCTCCTCGCGCGCAGCTGTTCGCCGACCCCGAGCAGATGCTGGACGAGGTCCGCTGCGACATCTTGGTCGTCGCGACCGATCCCGGCGGACACCGGGACCTCGTCGTGTCGGCGATCACGCGCGGGCTCCACGTCGTCTGCGAGAAGCCGCTCACGACCTCGCGCGCCGACCTGTCCGCCATTGCACAGGCGTGCGCGCAGCGGCCCGATCGGGCGCTCGTGTCGCTCCATCAGTACCGCTGCTCGCCCGCATGGCGGCGGATCTCGCGCTTGGCCCGGCTCGCGTCGCGGCTCCATCTGCCATACGCACTCGCCGTCAATGTCGAACGCGACGGCATCGATCGCCACGCCAGGAACGCGTGGCGCGCGGACATCGACTCCTCGGGAGGGATGCTCGCCGACACCGGCGTCCACTTCCTCGCGCTCGGCTGGACGATCTCCCGGCGCATCGCGGTGCAGTCGGCAGAGCGCCGCATCGACGCGGGATGCGAGCAGTCGAGCGCGACCGTCTGGACCGGCTGCGGCACGATGACGATCCGCCTCTGGAATGGCGCCCCGCGGCGACACACGGCGATCGAGCTGCGGCTCGGTCCGCTCGTCGTCGACTGGGTCGACGACCGCCTGATGCGAAGTCTCGGCGGGCGTCTCCTCACGGACCGCCGTGTCGTCGCGATCAGCGCTCGCGAGCACGTCGACGCCCTCTACGTCCCTTTCTACCGCGAGGTGGCCGCCCAGCTCGGGCGGTCGCGTTGGCGCCGGCGACGCGTCGCCGAGACGCTCGCCGTCGGCGACGCGCTTGTCTCCGCGTTGGAACACGCCTCCGCGAGCACCGCGATGGTCCCCTCGCCGTGAGCGACAGCGAGCTGACCGTGTTCGCCTTCTGCGACCTCGGCTCGATCGTGCGCGCCCGCGCGGTCCCGCGTGACGAGCTGGAACAGCAGGCACGCGTCGGCGTCGGCTGGGTTCCGTCGGCGCACGCCCGCCCGCCGTTCGGCCCGAGCGCGCAGCCGAACCCCTTCGGCGCGGTCGGCGACCTGCGGCTGAGGCCCGACATCGCGACGCGCGCGACCGTCGCCGCAGCCGACGGAGCGAGCGCGCTCGACCTCGTCCTCTGCGACATGGTGGAACTCGACGGGCGCCCGTGGAGCTGCTGCCCGCGGACCTTCCTGCGGGACGCACTGGACGAGCTCGACGAGCTGCTCGGTGCCCGCCTCCTCTCGAGCTTCGAGCACGAGTTCCAGCTGCTGTCCAGCACGTCGGCGGCACCCCCAATGTCGCTCGAAGCGCTGCGCGCCGTCGACCCGTTCCCCATGCGCCTCGTCGGCGCGCTCAGCGAAGCCGGCGTCGCACCCGAGCGGTTCGTCAGCGAGCGCTCGCCCCATCAGTTCGAGGTCCCGGTGGCAGCCGCGGACGGCGTCGCCAGCGCCGATCGCAGCGTGATCCTGCGCGAGGTCGTACGCGAGATCGCCCGGCGCCACGGTACGCGCGCGACGTTCACGCCGCAGTTGCACCCCTCCGAGCAGGGCAACGGCCTCCACATCCACCTCAGCCTGCTCGACCGCGGTGGCAGGCCGCTGTTCCACGACCCGTCGCGACCGGCGAACCTCAGCGAGCTCGGGGGCCGGTTCGCCGCCGGAATCCTGAAGCACGCCGCGGCACTGACGGCGCTGACAGCGCCGAGCCCCGTCTCGTGGCTGCGCCTGCAGCCCGGCCGGCGCGGCGCAGGCGCAGTCTGTCTCGGGCTGCGCAACCGCGAGGCGCTGCTGCGCATCCCTCCGTCGGTGACGTTCGCCGGGGCCGACGCCGGTGCCCAGCTCCGGCTCGAGTACCGCGCCGCGGATGCCGCGGCCAACCCTTACCTCGCGCTGGGCGCGCTGGTGCACGCGGGCATGCGCGGCATTCGGGAGCAACTGCCGGTTCCGCCGCTGCTGGAACGCGACCCAGCCACCCTCAGCAAAGAGGATGCGGCGAGGTTCGGTGTCGGACTCCTGCCCGGAAGCCTCACCGAATCGCTTCAGGCGCTCGCGCAGGACACGGTCGTCGCGACGTGGCTTCCGACGCCGCTGCGCGAGCTCTACACGTCCGTAAAGCAGGCCGAGATGGAGGCCGCCCAAGACCTCGCGCTCGAAGCCGCCTGCGCCATGTACGCGACGGTCTACTAGACGCGGCGCGGCGGCGGGTCAATCCCCGCCGATCGCCGCGTCCGTGAAGCGCGGCCTCCGCGCGCGCACGCAGGCCCACCGCACGGGCGCGAGCAGCGTCGCGCGACGCGCCTTCGCAAAGATCGCCCGCGCCTCACACAGCTCAGGCGCCAACCCCAGCACGGCCGCCTCCGACACGGCCGCCTCCGCCTCCCCGACCGCGGCCTGCGAACGGCCGCTGAGCAGCAGCAGCCGCGCGCCGGTCAGGTGGATTCGGGTGATCTGACGCCGGTCGCCGAGCGCGACAGAGAGCGCGCGAGCCTGTCTGAGCAGCCGTTCGGCCTCCTGCCAGTCGCCGGCATGGATCGCCACCTCCGCGAGGTTGCGCAGCGGGTATGCCTTGGCGCGCTCCCATCCCATCTGCTCGCAGACCCGGAGTCCCCGGCGAGCCGCGGCCGCCGACGCCTCGAAGGCGCCCACGTACCAGTGCGCCACGGTTTGCAGCCCCAGCAGGTTCACAACGATCTCCAACTCGCCGGTCTGGCGGGCGAGCTCCTCGGCTCCCTCCATCGCCGTCAGCGCCTCCGCGGCACGTCCGGCCTTGTACAGAACCAGCGCGTGGGCACGCATCTGACGCGCCCGCTCGCCCGGGTCCTCGGCGGCTTCGGCGGCGATCAGCCCCAACGCCACCGCCTCGCGCGCGGCGCCGATCTCGCCGCGGGCCGCGTGCGTCGAGGACAACACATCCATCGCCAACGAGGCGGCGCGGTGATTGCCGACCCGCACGGCGCTGCGGTGGGCGAGCCCGGCGGTCGAGATGCGCGCGTCGAACAGGCCGAGCGTGTAGAAGATGTCGAGCGACGAGGAGAAGACCCGCTGGACGTCGGCGTCCAGCCCGTGGTCGAACAGCAGCTCCAGCACGGCGGTGATGGCCGCGACGTGCGGGACCGCCCAGAACGCGTTCTCCGGCTCGTCGCTGAATTGCTTCACATAGAAGGCTGCGAGCCGCGACGCAATCGCGGCGATCTCCGCGGGAGCGATCTCGGCCTTCACGAACTGCCGCAGCGCGTACGGGCAAACGAACCTCTCCGGCCGATCGGGGGCGCGCACGACGGTCACGAGGCCCGACCCCATCAGCTCCTCGAGCGCACGCACGACGTCGCGCTCGCTGAGGCCGCTGCCGAACGTCAGCTGCTCCGTGATCGCCTGACCGTCCAGCGCCGCGCAGACGACGAGCACCGCTCTCGCCTCGGCGCCCGATCCTTCCCATGCCGGCAGGAACGGGTCGCGCAGCCCCTCACCGCGCTCGACAGCGCGCAGCAGCCGCTCGATCGGCTCCGGGCTGCTCTGGACCTTGCGCACGAACGACTCGATCAGGTGCGGATTGCCGCCGACCGCGGCGTGGAGCCGCCGCGCGAAAGCCGGATCGACGATCCCCGTGTCGGCCAGGCCGAGCCGGCGAGCCGACAGCTCGATCAGCTCCAGCGCGTGCGGAGATCTCAGCTCGTGCACCGTGATCCGCATGCCGTCAAGCGTGTGCGGGCCGTTGAGCGCCGCGATCACGAGCGATCCATCCGGCACCGTTCGCAGCAGCTGGCGCAACGGTCCTTCGGCAGCGCTGGAGGCGACCTTGACATCGTCCAGCAGCAGCACCGTCCTGTGCTGCGCGAGGTGCGCGCGCAGCGCGTCCAGCTTCGTGCTGTCGGCGACGGAGGCGAGCGACTGGTTGCCGGTCAGGAGCGTGATCTGCTGGCAGATCTCCGCCAGTGTCGGGCATGCGTTGCGCCCGTCGACCCAGATGAAGTGGTGCTCGCGCAGATCGAGCGCACCAGGGTGCGCACGGTCTCGCAGGCGGTGCGCCAGCTCGACCGCAACCGCGCTCTTGCCGACCCCTGCGTTCCCCTCGATCGCGACGACCCGCTCTCCAACGCCGATCTGCGCGACGACGTGATCGATCACATCGACGCGATCAACGAATGGCCGCAGACGCGACGGCAGCAGGACCTCCGGTCTCGCGGTCGCCTCCGACACCGTCTGCTCGGCGAGCTGCGCCTCGCGTCCCACCAACGCGGTCTGCCGGTTGATGCGCGCCGTCTTGAGCGTCATCGCCCCGGCGACGATTCCGATCACTGCGACAACGACTCCGGCCCCCGCGGCAGCGACCGCCAGGAAGGTCTCGTTCCACCACTCGACCGCGAACACGGTCACCTCGACGCCCCCAAAATCGCTGCCCGCATCGTCGCGGCAGTGTATTGGGCAGGCCGCCCGGCATCTGCCGCACCCCGCTCGGCGCTCTGGAAGACTGGCCGACTTGAGCGCAGCGGCCGTGATCTCATTTCACCCGTCGGTGAGCGGCGCCGTCACGGTCCCTTGGCGCGAGTCGCTGCCGATCGCCGCCGCGGCCGGATTCAGAGCGATCGACGTCAGCCTCGCTGAATTGGCACACGAGCCCCCGTCCGCGGTGCGTGAGGCGCTGCAGGCAGCGGGCCTTACGGCCGGGCCAGCGTCGCTACCCGTCGAGTTCCGTCAGGACGAGGAGCGGTACCGCCACGATCTCGCCCTACTGCCGAGACTGGCCGCGCTCGCCGCGGCGCTCGGGGTCACGACGATGTTCCGCTCGATCCCGGCCTCCAGCGACGTTCCGCCCGCTGAGATGCTCCCGCGCCTGCGGAGGCGCCTGACCGTGATCGCCGGCGTGCTGCGCGAGCACGAGATCGGGTTCGCGCTTGAGGTGCTCAGCCCGCTGCACCGGCGCCGTGAAGGGGCTCACGAGCTGATCTGGCGGCTGCAGGACGGCGCCGAGTTCGCGCGCTCCTGCGCCGACGACGCCGGCATGCTCGTTGACTCGTGGCACTGGCACCACGCGCGAGAGAGCGAGCGCGACATCGTCGCGCTGGGGGATGCCATCCGCCACGTCCACGTCGCCGACGCCGCCGACCTCCCGCCGGCCGCAGTGCGCGACGAGGAGCGGCTGCTGCCCGGCGACGGGGTGATCGACTTCACGAGCTTCTTCGCGGCCCTCGACGCCGCCGGCTACACCGGCTTCATCAGCCCCGAGGTGCGCGGATACCAGTGCAGCATGGGTCCGGCCGAGTGTGCGCGCGCTGCTCACGCAGCGGTGCGGCGCTGCATGGGGTAGGCGCGCCCCGCGATGAAGGCGCGCCCCGCGATGAAGTCCGACGCCTCAGCCCCGTTCGCACCGCTCCCTCTCGACGCGGCCGAACGCAGGGCATGAAGCCCGCAAAGCGTCGGCAACGTGGCGCTCACCCTCGCGAGGTGAGGCGTCTCGCCGAGCAACCGAGCCAGCGACTCCAAGCAGCACGAACTCCTTCGCGCCACTTTCTGGACGCGCTACCGTCTCCGTTGCAGCTGCAAATTCCGTGGTTACAGGAAGGAAACACAGGATCCACACACGTCGGTGACTACCCGGTACCCCCGGACTCCGCTGTTGTGTGTCGGAACGAGAGGCAAACGCACCCCC
>DATIOB010000735.1:0-6651 GCA_035473605.1 Conexibacter sp. | reverse complement strand
CGCTCAGACGCGGCCGCCGGCGAGGGCGAGCGTTCCGTCGACGCGGCCGCTACCCCGCCCGCCGCTGGCGCAACAGCAGCAGCCCGATCAGCGACTTCGCGTCCTGGCAGGCGGCGATCGCCTCGTCGAGGCGGTCCAGCGGCCACGGGACGATCTCGATCCGCTCGTCCTCATCGACCGGCGGCTGCGGGACGTCGCGCAGGCCGGTCGCGTAGAACAGCTCCAGCCGCTCGTCGCTGAAGCCGCAGCTGGTGAAGAAGCCCTTCAGCGGCTCCCACTGCTCCGCCGCCTTGCCGATCTCCTCGGCCAGCTCGCGCCTGGCGGTCTCCAGCGGCGGCTCGCCGACGACGTCGAGCTTGCCGGCGGGCAGTTCCAGCAGATCGCCGACGCCGCAGATCTCGCGCGGCTGGCGCACGAGCCAGACGTGGGCGTCGTCGACGGCGACGATCGCGACCGCGCCCGGGTGGTGCATGTTGTCGCGCTCGACGACGGCGCCGTCGGCGTGGCGGAATCTCTCGACCCGGACCTCGACGACGTGGCCCTTCCAGATCGTCTCCTGGCCGAGCTTCTCGAACTCCGTCACGGCAGCATGCCTCCCAGCGTCGTACCGGCCGCGAGCGCGGCCGCGAAGAACGGTCGATCCTGCTCCAGCGACCGCCCCATCGTGCGCGACGGCAGTCCGCTGGCCGCATAGCCGTCGGGGTCGGCGTGCGCCTCGTGGACGACGTGGCCGCGTGCGCGGGCGGCGGCGAAGCCGGGGTCGCTCGCGCCGAAGGGCACAGGGAGCGTCACGGGCGCCAGCAGCAGTTCCAGGACCGTGCGCGTGTGGTGCGAGAGGCCCTGATGGCGCGGGCGCGGGTCGCCGGCCGACATGCGCGCGACGAGCACCGTGCGGCAGCCGAGCGCGAGCGCGGCGTGCGCGCTGTCGAGCCCGACGATTCCGCCGTGGCCGAGCGCCGAGCCGGAGCCGAGGATGCCCGGCCCCGGGCCGGCGAGCACGACCTCCCACCCCTGCGCGGCGATCCCCTCGTGGATCGCGCCGGCGGTGGTGATCGCCTCGGCGCGGCCGCCGTAGGTCGCGCCCGCGGTCGTGTGGCCGGCGAGCAGGCCGCGCTCCAGCAGCTCGCGCACCGTTCCCGACATCGCGCCCGGCAGCGCCCCGCCGGCCGTCTGCACGAAGCCGACCCGCGTCCCCGGCCGCGCCTGGCCGAGCGCCCACGCGGCCGGCGCGAGGTGGCCGTGCAGCGGGAAGATCGCCGCCGGCGCGCCGAGCGGCAGGTCGTCGAGTGCCCCAGCCGATTCCACAGGGAGCACCGCGTGCTGCAGCGAGCTGTAGTTGAGCTTCATCACGTGCGCGCCCGGCACGCCCTCGCCGTCGAGGCCGCGCGTGAGGTTGACGTGGACGACGTCGAAGCCGCCGGAGCCGAGCGCGAGGTCGCGCGCCTCGACGTTGACGACGACCTCGTCGCCGTCGGCGCACTCCCCCACCATGGCGATGTCGGCGACCGCCGGGCGCGGCTCGCCGTCGACCTCCGCCGTCAGCCGCTGCCAGCCGCCCTCGGGCGCCAGCACGCTCAGGACGATCCCGCGGCGCAGCTTCAGCACAGCACGGTCGCCGCTTCGCCGACGAGCGTCAGGGCGACGTCGAGCATCCCGTCGAGCGCGACGACCGCGACGCGCTCGTCGACCTGGTGGGCGCGCTCGGTGCCGTTGGCGAGGTTGAGGCAGGGGAAGCCGGCGGCGATGAAGGCGTTCGCGTCGGAGCCGCCGCCGGAGACGATCCGCCGCGGGACGTAGCCGCAGGCGTGCAGCGCCGCCTCGGCGGCGACCAGCTGCGGCGCCGACGGTCTCACCCGGTAGCCCTTGAAGAGCTGCTCGACGGTCACGTCGACGTCGCACTCGGCGGCGTTGGCGCCGTCGTGGATGTGGTCGACCAGCTCGGTCACGAGCGCCTCGACCTTCGTCTCGTCGAGCGAGCGCGCCTCGGCCTCGACACGGCAGGAGTCCGGGACGACGTTGATGCCGGAGCCGCCGCGGATCGTGCCGACGTTGGCCGTCGTCTCGGCGTCGAGGCGGCCGAGCGGCATCGCGGCGATCGCGCGCGCGGCTGCCGCGATCGCGCTGCGGCCGTCCTCGGGACGGATCCCGGCGTGGGCCGCGACGCCGTGGAAGTCGGCCGTCAGGCGGTGGTAGGTCGGCGAGGCGACGATCACCTCGCCGATCGGCGTCGCGTGGTCGAAGACGTAGCCGAAGGCGCTGCGCAGCTGCGACACGTCGAACTGCTTCGCCCCGGCGAGCGCGTACTCCTCGCTGACGGTGAAGAGCAGCTCCAGCCCGACCGGCGGCGGCTCGGCGACGGCGCGCCGGGCAACCGCCAGGATCACCGCGACCGCGGCCTTGTTGTCGGCGCCGAGGATCGCGGCGTGGCGGTTCTCCCAGCCCTCGTCGACCAGGACCGGCTCGACCGGCGCCGTCAGCGGGACGGTGTCGAGGTGGGCGCAGAGCAGGATCGACGGACCGGCCGGCGCTTGGTGGTCGCGGGGTGGGTGGGTGGGATCCAATTCATCGCGTGAGGGGACGCGCGCCAGCAGGTTGCCGGCGTTCGCTCCGACGGCCGCGCCGGCGTCGTCCTCCAGCACCTCGAGGCCGAGTCCGCGCAGCTCCGCGATCACGCGGTCGGCACAGGCGCGCTCGTTCGCGTACGGGCTCTCGATCGCGGACAGCTCGGCGAACAGCTCGCCGAGCCGCGCCCGCTCCCCCGCGTCGGCCCGCCTCACGCGGTCGGAACGCCCGAGCCGTTCGCGAGCGACCCGTCGCGCTCCTCGCCGCCTGCGGTCCCGCGCTCCTGCGCGCGGTCGAGCGCGGCGCGCACGAAGCCGCGGAAGAGCGGCGCCGGGCGCTGCGGGCGCGACTTGAACTCGGGGTGGTACTGCGAGGCGACGAAGAACGGGTGCTCCTCGACCGGCAGCTCGACCGCCTCGACCAGCTGGTCGTCGGGCGAGGTGCCCGAGCAGATCAGCCCGGCCGCCTCCAGGCGGCGGCGGAGGTGGTTGTTGACCTCGTAGCGATGGCGGTGGCGCTCGTAGATGACCGCCTCGCCGTACAGCTCGCGGGCGCGCGTGCCCTCGTGCAGCTTGACCGGGTCGGCGCCGAGGCGCATCGTGCCGCCGAGGTCGGAGATCTCCTTCTGCTCGGGCAGCAGGTCGATCACCGGGTACGGCGTCTCGGGGTCGAACTCGGTCGAGTTGGCGCCGGGCATGTTCGCCACGTGGCGGGCGAACTCGGCGACCGCGACCTGCATGCCGAGGCAGATGCCGAGGTACGGGATCGCGTCCTCGCGCGCGACCTGCGCGGCGCAGATCTTGCCCTCGATCCCGCGGCCGCCGAAGCCGCCGGGGACGAGCACGCCGTCGGCCTGGTTGAGGCGCTCGCGCGCCTGATCGGTCTCGAGCTGCTCGGAGTCGATCCAGTCGACGTCGATCTGCGTGCCGTGCTCGATGCCGGCGTGCTTGAGCGACTCGACGACGGAGAGGTAGGCGTCCTCGAGCTTGATGTACTTGCCGACGAGCGCGATTCTGACGCGCTGCGTGGCGCCGACGGCGCGGCCGGTCATCTCCTCCCAGCCGCCGAGGTCGGGCGCCGGGGCGTCGGTGATGTGGAAGTGGTCGAGCACGAAGTCGTCGATCCCCTGCTCGCGGTAGACGAGCGGGACGCGGTAGATGTGGTCGACGTCGACCGCGGAGCCGATCGCCTCGACCGGCAGGCCGGCGAACAGCGCGATCTTCTTGCGGATGTCCTTGCTCAGCAGCGACTCCGAGCGGCACAGCAGCATGTCGGCGCCGATGCCGATGCGGCGCAGCTCGTTGACCGAGTGCTGCGTCGGCTTCGTCTTCAGCTCACCCGCGTGGCCGATGTACGGCACGAGCGTGAGGTGGATGTACATGCAGTTGCGGCGGCCGACGTCGGAGGGGAACTGGCGGATCGCCTCCAGGAACGGCAGCGACTCGATGTCGCCGACGGTGCCGCCGATCTCGGTGATGACGAAGTCGACGTCGCTGGCGTCGGCCATCAGCTTGACGCGCTGCTTGATCTCGTCGGTGATGTGCGGGATCACCTGGACGGTGCCGCCGAGGTAATCGCCGCGGCGCTCGCGCCGGATCACCGAGTTGTAGATGCCGCCGGCTGTCACGTTGGAGCCGCGACGGGCGTTGACGTCGGTGAAGCGCTCGTAGTGGCCGAGGTCGAGGTCGGTCTCGGCGCCGTCCTCGGTGACGAAGACCTCGCCGTGCTGGTACGGCGACATCGTGCCCGGATCGACGTTGATGTACGGGTCGAGCTTCTGCAGCTGGACGGTGAAGCCGCGCGCCACCAGCAGCCGGCCGATCGACGCCGCCGCGATCCCCTTGCCGAGCGAGGACACGACGCCCCCGGTCACGAAGATGAAGCGGGTGCTACCGCTTGTGGGGGCCTCAGGCATGCGGGGCGTTCCTTCCGATCGAGTCCAGATGTCGCAGGAGTGGGGTCCGCTCGATCAGCGCCGAGAGGGAGCGGAACTCACCGTAGACGGTCGGTGCGAGGACCACGACGAGCGCGATCGCCTGGCCGGTGGTGCCAAGAGTGAGAATCAACCACAGTCCGGCGAGGCCGCCGATCAGGTTCGCGCCGGTGTCGCCCAACATGGCGCGCTCGCGCAGGTCGTAGAGGCCGGCGACGAGCACCGGCGCGGCGAACAGGCCGAGCGCCTCCAGCGGGGCGGCGTCCCAGGCGCCGAGCGTGAGCGCGACGGCGAGCAGCGCGAAGCCCTTGACCGAGCGGCCCGGGCGCAGGTCCAGCAGGTTGAAGAGGTTGGTCGTGAGCACGAGCAGCGCGACGGCGAGCAGGTACCTGCCGTTGTCGTACCCCTCGCCGCTCAGCACGAACAGCGCCAGTCCGAGCGTCCCGACGGCCTTCAGCGCGCCGGTGCTGAAGCCGCCCCGCAGGACGGCGGCGCCGTGGCCGCGCCAGCCGCGCGGTCTGCCGGCGAGCAGGTCGTCGATCAGGCCCAGCAGCGCGACGCCGAGCGCGAAGGTGACGACGAGGCCGGTCTGCGGCGCGAACAGGTCGGCGTCGGCGAGCTGCTGCAGCAGAGCCAGCGGCACGAGCGCGACGATCGCGGCGGCGACGATCGCGACGCCCCCGGGGAACGGGAGCTGCGCGCCGCGGTAGTTCTCGCGAGTCAGCCCTTCCTCCGAGAGGTGGCGCAGAATCGACGGCGTCACGATGATCGCCGTCGCCAGCGCGACGAGGGTCGGAAGGGCTTGCACGTGGAGAGAAGGTAGCGGGCGCGGCGGACGAAGGTGCGCTACAGAGCCGCCGGGAGGCGGCCGCCGTCGGAGGTCGATGCGGGCCGCCCGCTCTCACAGAACAGGGGGAAGCCTCCCGCCGTCGGCCGTCGACTTGACGCCGAAGTGGCCGCGCTCGCCGGCGAGCGCGAAGACGAGCGCGGCGCGCCCGAGCGGGTCGTCGAGGTCGTCGACGCTCGACATGTCCTGCTCCTTGAACCAGTCGACCTGCGACGGGTCGGCGTCGGTCGTCTCGACCCCGACGACGGGGACGTTGTCGACGCGCAAGCCGCGGATCAGCCCGTGCTCGAACTCCTCGACCGCCTTCGCCTCCTCGGGATCGTCGAATCTGCGCTCGTCGCGCACGATCACGACGCCGTCGGCGCCCTCGAGCGTGCCGCTGCCCTGGTCGAGCAGGTCTCCGCGGACGCTTTCCAGCAGCTCGCCACCTTGCGTGAACTGGATCCCGATGCGGGTCCCGAATGGGTGCACCAGCGAGGGGTCCTCGGCGATTCTCTCGTAGCGGGTCCCTCTCGCCGCCTTGCCGATCCGCTCGAGGTCGAGCGGCTCGCGGATGACCGAGACCGACGCAAGTCTGGCGCCCGAGCCCTGCAGCGCGCTGCGCGTCAGGTCCCACATCTTGTCGGAGGAGCCGCCCAGCTCGATCAGCGCGATTCTCATCCCCTCCAGGCGGCCGTCGACGAGCGCCGGGTAGGCGTCCTCCTCGAAGTCGCGCCGCTCCTTCAGCTCGTCGCGCGCGTCGTCGCGCTCCTGCTGCGCCTGGCGGACGTCCTGGCCGAGCGAGTCGCGGACCTTCTTCTCGGCGCTGGAGACCAGCCCTCTGTCGCCGACCGCGACGCCGAGCAGCAGCCCGATCACGAGTGCGAGGAAGACGGCGACGAGCGACAGTGCGTGGTAGCGGAAGCTGAGCATGCGGGCGAGTGGGAGTCCTGGCGATCCGGGGTCGGAGTGGTGGCGGGCGTGCGGCGGCGGGGCTACGCGTCGATGCCGAGCAGGACCCGCAGCTTCAGCCACAGCAGGTCGGCGACGTCGTGCAGCGCGGGTGTGAGCAGGATGACGACGATCAGCGCGACGGCGCCGGTCGCGGCCAGCAGCAGCACCGGCGCGAGGCCCGGCTGCGGTCTGTAGAGGCGGCTGACGCCCTTGGCGTCGACGAGCAGCTCGCCGATCCGCAGGCGCGTGAGGAAGGTCGACGCCATCCCCTGGCGGTTCTTGTCGAGGAACTCGACGAGGTTGAAGTGGGAGCCGACGGAGACGATCAGCTCGGCGCCCTTCTCGGCCGCGATCAGCATCGCGATGTCCTGGCTGG
>DATIOB010000734.1:0-4613 GCA_035473605.1 Conexibacter sp. | reverse complement strand
GGCGCGGCGGCGGTCGGCAGCCGGCCGCCCGGCAGCAGGTCGGCGGCGATCGCTCTCAGCTCGTCGTAGGTTCTCGCCTCCTGCGCCAGCTCGGCGCGGTCGGCCAGCTCCTCGACGGTCAGCCGCCCGTCGACGGACGCCTGCCGCAGCAGCGCGATCACCTGCTCGCGATCGGCGTCGCTGGCTCGAAGAGGAGGCTGCCCCACGCCCCCGAGCCTACCGCGCAGAATTGTCACAGTCCGCGACAGACACACAACACCTTTTCGTGGATCATCGACGGCGTTGGGTCGCCCTCCTCTCTGGGCCGCTGGTACGGAGCCGAACGGCGGCTCCCTGACACGAGAGGAGGTTGGATGGAAGTCGTTGCTTTCATCCTGGCTATCGCGCTCCTGCACGCCATCCTGGTCATCGACCGGATGAGCGGCAGGTAGCGCATAGCCAAACAACGTCCCAACACGCCCCGGGTCGGAGTCGGCTCCGAGCCGGCCCGGGGCACCTGACAGCACGCTCCGGGCGGCGCGGGCCCACCGTGGCGGACCCAACGCCCAGAGCACTGCTATCCCGGCGATCGTAGCGCGGGGCGCACGCGGGCTCTACAGCGGATGTGTGGGATCCGCTGAATCGCTCACGCTCCGACCGCGACCTCCTGCGGCAGCTCCTCGCGCGCCACTCTGGGGACGGCGAAGAGCGCGATCACGACGCCGATCAGCGCGAAGCCGGCGCCGACCGCGAAGGCGATCTGGAAGCCCTCGGTGAGCGCGTTCGGGACGTCGGCCGGGTTCGGTCTGCCGGGGCCGAGCACGTCGCTCACGCGCGAGTTGGCGATCGAGGAGAGGACCGCGAGGCCGAGTGCGCCGCCGACCTGCTGGGCGGTGTTGATCAGGCCCGACGCGAGCCCGGCCTCGTTGTGCGTGACGCCGGCGACCGCGGTGATCGTCAGCGGCACGAACGAGAAGCCGAGACCGGCCGCGACGACCAGCGACGGTATGAGGACGTCGCCGAGGAAGGAGCCGTCGGTCGAGATCTGCGTGAACAGCAGCAGGCCTATCGTCGTCAACACGAGCCCGAGCACGAGGATCGGCTTCGGCCCCACTCTCGTCACCAGCTGCGAGGCGGTGCCGGCCGAGACGATGATCGTCAGCGCCAGCGGCAGGTACGCGAGCCCGGCCTCCAACGCCGAGAAGCCGAGCACCTGCTGGAGGTAGAGCGAGATGAAGAAGAACATCGAGAAGAGCGACGCGCCGACGAGCAGCGCGACGCCGTCGGCGCTGGCGACGTTGCGGTTGCGGAAGATCTGCAGCGGCATCACCGGGTGCTTGACGAGCCTCAGCTCGACCACGATGAAGGCCGCCAGCAGCACCAGCGCGAGCGCGATCAGCCCGAGCGTCTGTCCCGAGCCCCAGCCGGCGCTCTCGGCGTCGACGAGCGCGTAGACGAGCACGATCAGGCCGCCGGTGACGAGCGTGGCGCCGGCTATGTCGAGGCTCGTCTCCTCGGTGCCCTTGCTCTCGCGCACGAAGCGCGGCGCGGCGATCATCGCGGCGAGGCCGATCGGCACGTTGACGAACAGCACCCACTCCCAGCCGGCCCACTCCGTCAGCATGCCGCCGAGCAGCACGCCGACGGCGCCGCCGGCGCCGGCGAGCGCGCCCCAGATGCCGAGCGCCTTGTTGCGCTCGGCGCCCTCGGTGAAGGTCGTCGTGACGATCGACAGCGCGGCCGGCGCGACGACGGCGGCGACGAGGCCCTGCACGCCGCGGGCGATGATCAGCCACTCGGACGTCGTCGTCGCGAAGCCGCCGACGAGCGAGGCGACCGAGAACAGCCCGAGGCCGGCGATGAAGACGCGCCGGCGCCCGAACAGGTCGGCGGCGCGGCCGCCGAGCAGGAGGAAGCCGCCGAACGCGAGCGTGTAGGCGTTGACGACCCATTGCAGGCTCTCGTCGGAGAAGTCGAGGTCTCTCTG
This sequence comes from Conexibacter sp., assembly GCA_035473605.1. Classification (GTDB taxonomy): domain Bacteria; phylum Actinomycetota; class Thermoleophilia; order Solirubrobacterales; family Solirubrobacteraceae; genus Conexibacter. The sequence goes on along the minus strand of DATIOB010000734.1, from coordinate 2,647 downwards.
GATCGACGGCAGCGCGACGTTCACGATCGATGCATCGAGCACGACCATGAACTGCGCGACCGCGAGCACGACGAGCGCTTTCCAGCGGAGCGGATCTGGGCCTGACTGCGAAGTTGGGGCTGACATCGCGGGTCTTTCTCTCCAAGGTATGATGTAAAGACGGAAGCGGAACTCCGCTTCCGTTTGGCACGATACGGAGGCATGGTTCCGCTTGTCAAGCCCATCTTCTACCCCGTCGTCAGCCCCTGAACCGGAAGCCAGACCGCTGCGCGCTGACGCGGCGCGCAATCGCGCCAAGATCCTCGACGCCGCGCGGGCCGCCTTCGGCGAGCACGGGCGCGAGGCGCAGATGGACGACATCGCCGCGCGCGCCGGCGTCGGGGTCGGGACCGTCTACCGCCACTTCCCGACGAAGCAGTCGCTCGCCGTCGCGATCGTCCAGCAGCGCTTCTCGATGATCACCGCCTTCATCCGCGACGAGCTGCTGCCCGACCCCGACCCGTGGAACGCGCTCGAGCGCTCGTTCGAGTTCTGCGCCTCGACCCAGCTCGCCGACCGCGGCTACGCCGACGTCGTCGGCACGATCGCGGGCGGCTCGCCGATCGCAGGCGGCGGCCCGCACGGTCCCGCCATGGCCCAGGTCGAGGAGCTGCTCGACCTGACCGAGCTGTTGATCGCGAGAGCCCACGCGGCCGGCGTCGTGCGCGCCGATCTCGTCGCCACCGACATGCCGCCGCTGTACGCCGCGCTCGCGAGCATCGTGCAGGCCGGCGTGCCCGACTGGCGGCGCTACATCGCGATCGTGCTCGACGGCCTGCGGCCGCGCTGAGCGCGCGGCGCTCCCGGCCCGACCGCCGCGGCCCTACGCCGCGCCCGGCCCGGCTCTGAGCGCGTCGAGCAGCGGGGCGAGCTGGCGCAGCAGCTCCTCGCGCGGCGCCTCGTACAGCGCCGGCATCGTGCCGTTGGCGCGCGTGACCGAGAGGCCGACCAGCAGCGCCAGCAGCAGCTCGGCGCGCAGCTCCGCGTCGGCGCCGTCGCCGACCGCCTCGCGCGCCGGGCCGAGCACGCCGGGCTCCATCACTCTGCGCACGATCTCGCGCCACTCCGCGCCGGCCGGCGTCGGGTCGGCGAGCACGCGCCGCACCGGCGAGCCGTCGCTTCTGTCCCAGCGCGTCAGCACCCGCTCGGTGATCGCGTGCAGGTCGGCGACGAACGGACCGCGCCGGGCGGCGCGCTCCTCGTCGGCGAGGACGGCGAGGTAGAGCGCCTCCTTGGAGCCGAAGTAGCGCGCGATCAGGGCGGGGTCGACGCCGGCTCGCTCGCCGATCTCGCGGATCGTGGCGCGCTCGTAGCCGCGCTCGTCGAAGAGCGCGCCGCCGGCGTCGAGCAGCGCCCGCCGCGTCGCCTCCGCGTCGCGCTTGCGCGCCGGTCTGGGCGAGGTCGCGGCGCCGCTCATCGCGCCCCCACCCTGTCTCCGGCGCGGTCGCGCCGCGCGGGCCCGCCGCCGTCGCGCTGGGCGCCGTCGCGCCCGCCGCCCGCGCGCGTGATGCGCGGCGGATCCCCTTCGCCGTCGAAGACGCTCGGCCCGATCCCGGCGCCGACGGCCGCCTCCTCCATCAGCAGCTGCTCCTCCTCGTCGTCGATCTCGACCGCGCCCCTGCGCGGCGGCGCCAGCAGGATCGCAAGCCCGGCGGTCGCGACGCAGATCGCGGCGCCGACGAGGAACGCGACGGTGTAGCCCTGCTCCTCGGGGAAGGGCAGCCCAGCCGGGTGGTGGGCCGAGAGGACGGCGACGGCGACGGCGCTGCCGAGCGCGCCGCCGATGCTGCGCAGCACCTGGTTGAGGCTGGTCGCCGAGCCGGTCCGCTCGCTCGGCACGCTCGCGACGATCAGCGCCGGCATCGCGGCGAAGGAGCAGCCGATCCCGATCCCCAGCAGCATCGTCGCGACGGCGATGTCGAAGAGGCCGTTGTGGGCGAGCGCGAGATACATCAGCGTCGAGGCGGTGATCAGCGCGCCGGCCGGCAGCACGACGCGGATCCCCCAGCGCGCGATCACGCGGCGCGTGATCGGCTGCGAGACGAGGCTGCCGAGCGACATCGGCAGCAGCACGAGCCCGGTCGCGATCAGCGTCGCGCCGAAGCCGTAGCCGGTCGACTCGGGCGTCTGCGCGAGACGGTTGACGAGCGACATCGCGATGTACATGCCCATCGCGAGCAGCAGCGCCGCGAGGTTGGCGCCGACGATCGCGCGCTGGGAGACGAGCCGCAGGTCGACGAGCGGCGCCTCGTGGCGCAGCTCGATCCGCACCCACGTGCCGAGCAGCACGGCCGCGGCGGCGAACAGGGCGACGACGGTCACCGAGGTCCAGCCGAGCGTCTCGCCCTGGCTGATCCCGAGCAGCAGCGCGGCGAGGCCGGCGGCGAGCAGCAGCGCCCCGGGGACGTCGAGCGCGACCGCTCTCGCGCGGCCGGCCGCGCGCGGGACGAAGAGGTAGACGCAGAGCGTCGAGCCGGCGGCGAAGATCGCGCCGAACCAGAAGGCGGCGTGGAAGTCGACCAGCTGCGCGATCAGGCCGGTGACGGGAAAGCCGAGGCCGGCGCCGACGGCGACGGTGATCGAGAGCGTCGCGATTCCGGAGCGCTGG
>DATIOB010000733.1:0-25277 GCA_035473605.1 Conexibacter sp. | reverse complement strand
GACCGGGTGCGCGGACGCGCAGCTCGGTCAGGTCGTCGCCGCCGGACTCGGGCGCCGGCGCGACGCAGGCGTCGCCCGCGGCGACGCGCCAATAGGGCGTCCAGTGCATGCGCAGACGGACCGTGCCCGCGGCGGTGGCGTCGAACACGACGCGGTCGGGAGCGACCGAGGTGACGCGCGCCGGACCGCTCGCGAGGCCGCTGTGGTCGTCGACCTCGAAGACGCGCCAGTGGCCGCCGGACCAGACCTCGCGCAGGTAGGGAAGGCCGTCGGCGACCAGTCTCGCCTCCGCCCGCGCGGAGTAGTCGAAGCGCGTGTCGGGCAGCGCGACCCAGCGCACGCCGGTGCGTCGCAGCCATGTGCGGTAACGCTCGGCCGTCAGCGTGCCCTCGTAGAAGACGGGGTTGACCTTGTGGTCGAGCTGGCGCTCCCACCCGCGCGCGAGCGCGTGATGGGGCGCGACCCAGCGCGCCTCCCAGTGCAGCTTCGTGAAGGGGATCTCGACGCGCCCGGTCGAGCCGTCGGGGTCGGTTCTGTCGAGGAATCCGAGCAGCGGCGCGTAGTAGGCGGCCTCGACGCTCGCGTCGCCGTGCGTGACGGAGACGTCGTGGACGGCCGCCGTCCACTGCCAGTAGAGCAGCGGCAGCGCCAGCAGCGCCAGCGCCAGCGGCCGGCGGCGCCACAGCAGCAGCGCGAACAGCGGCCCGGCGCAGAGTGCCCCGAGGCGGGCGGCGTTGCCGCCGACCGGCGTCTCGAGCACGAATGCGGCGGTGCAGCCGAGCGCGTAGAGGACGACGGCGATCCGCACCGTCCGCTGCTCGCGCGGGAAGAGCGCCAGCGCCGCCGCCGCGACCGCCAGCACCGGCCAGTAGGCCGACAGCACGAACGGCTCCTTGCCGCCCTCGGGGAACGCGACGGCGAAGGCGGCGACCGGGGCGAACGTCGTCGCCGCGAGCGCCAGACCGCTGACGCGGCGGGGTGTCGCGAGCTGACGCAGCCGCTCGCCGGCGCTGCGCCGCTCGACGCGCGCCGGCCAGCGCTCGCCGAGCGCGTAGGCGGTCCCCGCCATCGCGAGGAAGACCGCCGCGACCGGGCTGGCAAGGCCGGTCACGAGGCCGAGCGCCAGCGACAGCGCAGCGAGCGCGCGGCGCCGGTGCGAGCGCGGCGGCGCGGCGCTGCTGCGCTCCAGCGCGACGAGCGCGCCGAGCGCCGGCGCGAGGCCGAGCGCGAAGGTGACGCGGCCGCTCAGCAGGACCGTCACGCTGCCGCCGGCGAACCACAGCGCGCCGAGCCAGGCGCGCGCGCCGTAGCGGTCGTAGGCGAGACGGGCGAACAGCGCGCTGGCGGCGACCATGCAGAGCGCGCCGAGGAGGCGCGGTCCGAGCAGCCAGGAGAGCGGCGGCAGCAGCAGGCTGTACCCCGGCATGTGATGGCCGGCGTACCACTGCAGATCCCACAGCGACAGCCCCTGCTCGCCGAAGAGCCAGGTGCGGTACTCGGTCGCGGCGAGGTCGATGCTCGGCGGCGACCACACCAGGTAGATGGCGGCGAGCACGGCGGCGAGCGCGATCGGCGCCCAGCGCTGCAGCGCGCTCGGGCGCCGCTCGTCGGCGGGAAGCGTAGGGGGCGCCGCGAGGGGCGAGTCGGCCGTCGTCGCAGCGGGAACCGCTGTTGCGCTCAGACTCGCCATGCGTCAGAGCAGGCTAGTGGAGTGTCCGGTGACCGTCACCGGACACACCACTGGATGGTCGCTGCGACGGCCGTCACGCGCGCTCGCGCAGCGGACGCGACGGCGCTCAGCGCGCCGATGCCCAGTCGACCGTGTAGATCGCGGCGCGGACGCCGCCGAGGCTGCCCCGCGCGCGGCCGATGCCGATGCGGCGGAACTGCCCGTCGAGCAGCACCTGGCGGTGCGGCGGCGAGTTCAGCCAGCCGCGCACTATCTCGCGCGCCTCGCTGTGCGGGCTCTTGCGCGGCAGCCAGCCGAGCACCTCGCCGACGGCGGAGGCGGAGCCGGAGGCCTGCGCGACGCGGCTGCCCCACGAGCCGTGGCCGAAGTAGCCGCGGCGGGCCATGTCGCGCGAGTGGGCGCTCGCGGTGCGGCTCATGCGGCGGTCGAGCCCGACCGTCGGCAGCCCGGAGCGGGCGCGTATGCGGTTCAGCTCGGCGAGCACGGCGGGGCCGAAGCCGGCCGTGGCCGCGCTCGCAGTCGGGCTCGGCTGCACGGGCGCGGCGGAGGCGCCGCTCAGCAGCGCCGGTGTCGTCAACCCGGCCAGCAGCGCCAGCAGCAGCGCCGCGGCGAGCAGCCCGCGTCGCAACACGGGCATGGAGTCAGTTTTCCCCGAGGAAGTCAGCAATTCGTCTGATCAGATCGGCTCTGTCGAGCCAAGGCCAATGTCCGGCCTGCGGAACGAGTTCGACCCGTGCTCCCGGGATCCTCGCTGCGTATTCCTCAGCGAAGCGAGGCGGGATGAACGGGTCGAGCGCGCCCCAAACTACCAATGTCCGAGCATCGATACGTGAGAGTTCTCTCCCGAGCTCGGCCAGCCTTGATTCAGGTGCGCTGCGGTACAGCCGCAGGATCGCGCGCTGCGTGCCCTGGTCGAAATGGCGCCACGCCGCGCGGATGAACGGCTTCGGGACGGGTCCGGCGAAGGCTGGGCGCAGGATCCGGCGCGCGGTCAGCTTGAAGGAGAGGCCCATCACGAACTCGCCGACGCCCGGCCGCCGCCACATCCGCGCGATCCAGTGCCAGCGGTAGCCCGGCAGCAGCGGGACGGCGTTGACGATCACCAGCCGCTCGACGCGCTCGGGGTGGCGCGTGGCGAAGATCAGCGCCGCCGAGCCCCAGTCGTGCACGACGAGTTGCACGCGCTCGATGCCGAGCATCTCGAGGAAGCGCTCGAGGAAGGCGGCGATCCCCTCCGGCGTGTAGTCGTTCTGACCGCCCTTGCCGGAGCGGCCGAAGCCGAGCAGGTCGGGCGCGAGACCGCCGGTCAACGCCAGGAACGGCAGCCAGTCGTCGCTGCTGGTGGGGACGCCGTGGACGTACAGCGTCGGCGTGCCCTCGGCCGTGGCTGAGCGCCAGAAGACGGGCTGGCCGTCCAGCTCCCCGGTGTGATCCGTCACGTCCACGCGGCGCCGAGCCTATCCGCGAGCACTCCGGCGCGCCACCGTCATCCGTCGTGCAGGCGGTAACTTCCCGGGCGTGAGCGTCCTCTGCCTCGGTGAAGCCCTCGTCGACCTGATCTGCGAGCGGCCGCTGAGCGACCTCGCCGACGCCGATGCCTTCGTCCCCTCCTTCGGCGGCACGAGCGCCAACGTCGCCGTCACGGCCGCCCGCCACGGCGCGCAGGTCGCGCTCGCCGGCGGCGCCGGCGACGACGCCTGGGGCCGCTGGCTGCGCACGCGTCTGGAGCGCGAGGGCGTCGACACGCGCTTCTTCACGCTCGCGGAGGAGGCGCGCACGCGGCTCGCCTTCGTCGCGATCGACGGCGACGGCGAGCCGCGTTACGAGCTGTACGGAGAGGATCCCCGCTCGCTGCTGGACGCGCTCGGCAGCCGCGCCGAGGAGGCGGTCGCCGCCTCCGACGGACTCTTCCTGACGACCAACGTGCTCGTCGACCCCGACGAGCGCGAGCTGGCGCTGTCGCTGCGCGAGCAGGCGCTCGCGGCCGGTCAGCCGGTCGTCTTCGACCCGAACCTGCGGCTGCCGCGCTGGCGGCTGCGCTCGCAGGCGCAGTCGTACGCCAATGCCTGCGTGCGCGACGCGCTGCTCGTCTGCGCGACCTCCGAGGAGGCGGCGCTGATGACCGGCGAGAGCGAGCCCGAGCAGGCCGCGCGGGCGCTGCTGAAGGGTGGCGCGCGGATGGTCGTGCTGACGCTCGGCGCGCGCGGGGCGATCCTGCGCGGCGAGCTGAGAGCGGACGCGCCGGGCGTGCCGGCGCAGGTGCGCAGCACCGTCGGCGCCGGCGACACGCTGACCGGCGTGCTGCTGGCGCGGCTGGCGCTCAGCGGCTGGTACCCGGCCGCGGCCGCCGCCGGGCTGCGCGAGGCGGTCGCGGAGGCCTCGCGCGCGACCGAGCGCTGGGGCGCGCTCGACTGACGCGATGGCCGCGACCGCCAGAAGAGCGAGAGGGACCGGCAGAGACCTTCCGACGATCCCGAAGGGCGACTGGACGCGCCCGTCGCGCCGGCGCGTGCTGGCGATCCGCGACAAGCTGCGCGAGGTCTACGGGATCCCGATCATGCCGCCGCACGAGCAGCCGCTCGACGAGCTGGTGCTGACCGTCCTGTCGCAGTCGACCAACGACCGCAACCGCGACGTCGCCTACGAGCGGCTGCGCGAGCGCTTCGACGGCTGGCAGGCGGTGATGGAGGCGCCCAACGCGGAGGTCGAGGAGGCGATCCGGCCGGGCGGGATCTCGAAGGTCAAGTCCCGCCGGATCCAGGACATCCTGCTGGCGATCGACGCCTCGCCCGAGGGCGCCGGCCTCGACCTCTCCTTCCTGCGCGCGGCGAGCGTGCCGGAGGGGCAGCGCTACCTCTGCCAGCTGCCCGGCGTCGGGCGCAAGACCGCGGCGTGCGTCCTGCTGTTCGCCTACGGGCTGCGCGACGTGCCGGTCGACACGCACGTCTCGCGCGTCGGCATGCGGCTGCACCTGCTGCGCCCCGGCGCGCCGTTCGAGGAGCTGCACGACGAGATGCTCGACCTCTCGCCGCGCGGGCAGGAGCTGGAGTTCCACGTCAACCTGCTGCGCCACGGCCGCCGCACCTGCCACGCGCGCAGACCCGACTGCCCCGCCTGCGCGCTGAGACGGCTCTGCCCGAGCCGGCGCAGCTACGACTGAGAGCCGGGCGCGCCGACGTTCGCCCCGGGGCGGACGATCTACTATCCTCCCGCTTAGATTTTTTTCTCGCGAACCTCGCAGCACCACTGAAGGAGCTCCATTCATGGGCAAGACGATCGGCATCGACCTCGGCACGACCAACTCCTGTATGGCCGTCCTCGAAGGTGGCGAGCCGACCGTGATCGAGAACGCCGAGGGCGGCCGCACCACGCCGTCCGTCGTCGCCTTCACCCAGGGCGGCGAGCGGCTGGTCGGCACGGTCGCCAAGCGCCAGGCAGTGACGAATCCGACCAACACGGTCTTCTCGATCAAGCGCTTCATGGGCCGCAAGGAGGCCGAGGTGCGCGAGGAGGAGTCGATCGTGCCGTACAAGGTCGTCGCCGGCCCCGGCGGCGACGCGCGCGTGGAGGCCGACGGCAAGCAGTACTCGCCGCCGGAGGTCTCCGCGATGATCCTCCAGAAGCTGAAGGCCGACGCCGAGGCCTACCTCGGCGAGACGGTCGACAGCGCCGTCATCACGGTCCCCGCGTACTTCAACGACGACCAGCGTCAGGCGACGCAGGACGCCGGCAAGATCGCCGGCCTCGACGTCAAGCGCATCATCAACGAGCCGACCGCCGCGTCGCTCGCCTACGGCCTCGACAAGGAGACCGACCAGACGATCCTCGTCTTCGACCTCGGCGGCGGCACGTTCGACGTGTCGGTGCTGGAGATCGGCGACGGCGTCTTCGAGGTCAAGTCGACCGCCGGTGACAACCACGTCGGCGGCGACAACTTCGACAAGGCGATCGTCGACTGGCTCGTCGCGGAGTTCAAGAAGGGCCAGGCGATCGACCTCTCGGCCGATCCGATGGCGCTCCAGCGTCTCTACGAGGCGGCCGAGAAGGCGAAGATCGAGCTCTCCACCACGCAGGAGACGCAGATCAACCTGCCGTTCATCACGGCTGACGCCAGCGGCCCCAAGCACCTCGACACGCGCCTCTCGCGCGCGAAGCTGACGGAGCTGACGGCCGACCTGCTCGATCGCACCGTCGTGCCGGTCCGCCAGGCGCTCGACGACGCGAAGGACAAGGGCGCCAAGACGATCGACCACGTCGTGATGGTCGGCGGCATGACGCGCATGCCGGCCGTCCAGGAGAAGGTCAAGGAGCTGACCGGCAAGGACCCGCACCGCGGCGTCAACCCGGACGAGGTCGTCGCGCTCGGCGCCGCGATCCAGGCCGGCGTGCTCGCCGGCGACGTCAAGGACGTCCTGCTGCTCGACGTCACCCCCCTCACGCTCGGCATCGAGACCAAGGGCGGCGTGATGACGAAGCTGATCGAGCGCAACACGACGATCCCGACGCGCAAGTCGGAGGTCTTCTCGACCGCCGAGGACAACCAGCCCTCCGTCGAGATCCACGTGCTCCAGGGCGAGCGCGAGATGGCGCAGTACAACAAGTCGCTCGGCAAGTTCCAGCTGACCGGCATCCCGCCGGCGCCGCGCGGCGTGCCGCAGGTCGAGGTCGCCTTCGACATCGACGCCAACGGCATCCTGTCGGTCTCGGCGAAGGATCTCGGCACCGGCAAGGAGCAGAAGATCGAGATCAAGGCCGGCTCGGGCCTCTCGGACGACGAGATCAAGCAGATGGTCGGCGACGCCGAGGCGCACGCCGAGGACGACAAGAGACAGCGCGAGCTGGCCGAGGCGCGCAACAACGGCGAGAACGCCGCCTACCAGGCGGAGCGTCAGCTGAGAGATCTCGGCGACGGCGTCGACGCCTCCTCCAAGGAGGAGATCGAGGCCGCGATCAAGGCCGTCCGCGACTCGCTCGAGTCCGACGACGCGGCCGAGATCACCGCCAAGACCGAGGCGCTGCAGTCGGCCTTCCACAAGGTCTCCGAGGCGATGTACCAGAGAGCCCAGGAGGCGCAGGCGGCCGGCGGTGACGGTGCCGCGGCGGGCGGGCCTGAGTCCAACGGCCCGGTCGGCCAGGACAACGACGCCGACGACGAGGACGTCGTCGACGCCGAGGTCGTGGACGAGGGCAGATGACGATGAGCGGTCCGAACTTCCAGGACCAGCCGCGCGACGAACCGCGGGAGGCGGCGGCCGAGGAGGTCGTCGCCCCCGAGGCGACGCCGTCGCACGAGGACCCGCGTCCCGTCGACGGTGTTCATGGGATCAGCGACGACGGCACCGAGGTCGTCGACGACCTCGACGAGCTGGTCGCGAAGGCGTCGAAGGCCGACGAGTACCTCGCGCTCGCGCAGCGCACGCAGGCGGACTTCGAGAACTTCCGCAAGCGGATGTCGCGCGACGTCGCCGTCGCGCAGGAGCGCGGCATCGGCAAGCTCGCGAAGGAGCTGCTGCCGGCGCTCGACAACCTCGACCGCGCGCTCGCCGCTGCGGAGACGCCGGGCGAGGCCGGCTCCGGGCAGCCCGACCATCACCTCACCGCCGGCATCAGGCTCGTCCACGACGAGCTGCTGGCGGCGCTGACGCGCGCCGGGATCGAGCGCTTCTCGCCGCACGGCCAGAAGTTCGACCCGACCGAGCACGAGGCGATGGTGCAGCAGCCCGTCGAGGGCGCCGAGTCCGGCACCGTCGTCGAGGTCTACCAGTCCGGGTACCGGCTCGGCGGCACGATCCTGCGCCCCGCGCGCGTCGTCGTGGCGGCATAGGCGGTAGGCGATGGCCGCAACGAAGCCCGACCTCTACAAGATCCTCGGCGTCGGCAAGAACGCCACCGACGAGGAGATCAAGAAGGCGTACCGCAGACTCGCGCGTCAGTTCCACCCGGACACCAACCAGGGGGACGCGAGAGCCGAGGAGCGCTTCAAGGAGGTCTCGGCCGCCTACGACGTGCTCTCCGACCCGGAGAAGCGCAGAGCGTACGACCGCGGGACCGGGCCGTTCGCGCCCGGCGGCGCGGCCGGCGGCGGGTTCGACCCGAACCAGTTCGGCGGCAGCTTCAGCGACATCCTCTCGAACCTGTTCGGCGGCGGTGGCGGCTCGGGCGCGGGACGCGCCTCCGGCGGCGCCGGGCAGCGGACGAGCAGGCCGCGCTCGCAGCGCGGACGCGACCTCGAGACGGAGGTCTCGCTGACCTTCGAGGAGGCGATCGACGGCACGCAGACGTCGCTCGCCGTCCCCACCTCGACGACGTGCGAGACCTGTCACGGCAGCGGCGCCAGACCGGGCACCGCGCCGACGATCTGCCCCGTCTGCCACGGCCGCGGCGTCGAGCAGCAGGGGCAGGGCGTCTTCTCGATCTCGAAGCCCTGCGCGCGCTGCGGCGGCAGCGGCTCGATCATCGAGGACCCGTGCGCGACCTGCAACGGCAGCGGCGCCCGGCGCACGATCAAGCGGCTGAAGGTCAACATCCCCGCGGGCGTCCGCGACGGCAGCCGCGTGCGGATCGCCGGCAAGGGCGAGGTCGGCATGAACGGCGGCGAGCCGGGCGACCTGTTCGTCGTCACGCGCGTGGCCGACTCGCCGATATTCAGACACATGGGCGACCGCGTCGAGGTCGAGGTGCGGCTGACGGTGCCGGAGGCGCTGCGCGGCGCGACCGTCGAGGTGCCGACGCTGAGCGGCTCGAAGAAGCTGCGCGTCGCGCCCGGCACCAGACACGGGACGGTGCAGCGGCTGAGAGGCGAGGGCGCCCCGAAGCTGAGCGGCAGAGGCAGAGGCGACATCCACTACCGCTTCGTGATCGAGCTGCCGAGAGAGCTGACGCGCGACCAGCAGAAGGCCGTCGACGAGCTCGCCAAGACGATGAACGGCAACCCCCGCGACCGGCTCTTCCGCGGGCGCACCGAGGCTCGCGCATGAGCAGCGGCGGCCGCCGGATCCGCACGACGACGCGCATCGAGGTCAGTGACGACCGCGGCGTCTTCATGATCTCGGTCGCCGCCGAGCTCGCCGAGATGCACCCGCAGACGCTGCGGATGTACGAGCAGCGCGGGCTGATCGAGCCGAAGCGCTCGCCGAAGGGCACGCGCCTCTACTCGCACAAGGACGTCGAGCGCCTGCGCCGCATCCAGGAGATGACCGCCGAGCTGGGGATGAACCTCGCCGGCGTCGAGCGCGTCTTCGAGCTGGAGGAGCAGCTCGAGGCGGCGAGCGCGAAGGTGCGCCGGATGGAGCGGCGCGCGCGCGAGCTGCAGCAGGAGGTCGAGCGGCTGGAGGAGCTGCGCCGCTCGCTGCGCGCGGAGATCGTCCCGTACGTGCGCGGCGGCGCGCTGGTGCCCGTCAGACAGCCGCCGTCGAACCCGCTGCCGGCCTCCGCGCCGCGTTACAGAATCCCCGTCGAACGCCCTTCAGAAGAGGGCGACGACGCGGTATGATCTAAGTCGCTTCGACTTAGATCTCAACCCTTTGGAGGGACCGCCGCATGCAGCTCGACCGCTTCACCATCAAGTCTCAGGAGGCTATTCAGGCCGCTCTGCGGCTTGCGGAGGAGCGGCGCAACCCGCAGGCGACGCCTGAGCACCTGCTGTCGGTCCTGCTGACCCAGCCGGAGTCGATCGTGCCGGCGGTGCTGCGCAAGGTCGGCGCCGACCCGGCCGCCATCCGCAACGAGCTGAACGCCGCGCTCGAAGGGCTGCCGAGAATGACCGGCCCCAGCGGCGGCAGCGGCTCCTCGACCGAGCTGGGCCAGGTCGTGCGCGCCTCCGAGCACGAGATGCGCCAGCTCGACGACGAGTACGTCTCGACCGAGCACCTGCTGCTGTCGCTCTCCGGCCACAACTCGAAGGCCGGCGAGATCCTGCGCGCGGCCGGCGCCACGCATGACAACCTCGACACGGCGATCAGAGAGGTGCGCGGGCCCCACCGCGTCACCGACGCCGCGCCCGAGGACAAGTACCAGGCGCTGGAGAAGTACGGCCGCGACCTGACCGAGGCGGCCGGGCTCGGCCAGCTCGATCCGGTGATCGGGCGCGACCAGGAGATCCGCCGCGTCATACAGGTGCTCTCGCGCCGCACGAAGAACAACCCCGTGCTGATCGGCGAGCCGGGCGTCGGCAAGACCGCGATCGCCGAGGGCCTCGCGCAGCGGATCCTCTCCGGCGACGTGCCCGAGTCGCTGCGTGACCGCAAGGTGATCTCGCTCGACATCGGCTCGCTGATCGCCGGCGCCAAGTACCGCGGCGAGTTCGAGGATCGCCTCAAGGCGGTCCTGAAGGAGGTCCAGGAGGCCAACGGCCTCGTGATCCTCTTCATCGACGAGCTGCACACGATCGTCGGCGCGGGCGCCGGCGAGGGCGCCGTCGACGCCGCCAACCTGCTGAAGCCGATGCTCGCGCGCGGGGAGCTGCGCGCCGTCGGCGCGACGACGCTCGACGAGTACCGCAAGCACATCGAGAAGGACGCTGCGCTGGAGCGCCGCTTCCAGCCGGTCTTCGTCGGCGAGCCGTCGGTCGAGGACACGATCGCGATCCTGCGCGGGCTGAAGGAGCGCTACGAGGTCCACCACGGCGTCGACATCCAGGACTCGGCGATCATCGCCGCCGCGACGCTCTCGCACCGCTACATCGCCGACCGCTTCCTGCCCGACAAGGCGATCGACCTGATCGACGAGGCCGCATCGCGGCTGCGGATCGAGATCGACTCCAAGCCGACCGAGATCGACGAGATCGACCGGCGCATCCTGCAGCTGCAGATCGAGCTGCGCGCGCTCGAGAAGGAGACCGACGAGGGCTCCGTCGCGCGCCGCGAGGCGATCGAGCGCGAGATCGCCGAGTCGCAGGAGCGCTCGGCCGGGATGACGGCGCAGTGGCAGCGCGAGAAGGACGCGATCGGCGCCGTCACGGTCGTGCGCGAGCGGTTGGAGCAGGCCAAGCTCGAGGTCGAGCAGGCGACGCGCGCCTCCGACCTGCAGCGCGCCGCCGAGCTGCGCTACGGCGAGATCCCGGCGCTCGAGAAGCAGCTCGCCGAGGCCGAGGAGCGCGAGGCCAGCGCCGAGCCCGCCGACGGCGAGGAGGCGCAGTTCCTGAAGGAGAAGGTCGACGCCGAGGACGTCGCTGAGGTCGTCGGCAGCTGGACGGGGATCCCCGTCAGCCGGCTGCTGGAGGGCGAGGTCGAGAAGCTGGTCCAGATGGAGGACCGTCTGCACCAGCGCGTGATCGGCCAGCACGAGGCGGTCGAGGCGGTCGCCAACGCGCTGCGGCGCTCACGCGCCGGGCTGCAGGACCCCGACCGGCCGATCGGCACCTTCCTCTTCCTCGGCCCCACCGGCGTCGGCAAGACGGAGCTGGCGCGCGCGCTCGCCGAGTTCATGTTCGACTCGCAGGACGCGATGATCCGGCTCGACATGTCGGAGTACATGGAGAGACACGCAGTCTCGCGGCTGATCGGCGCCCCGCCCGGCTACGTCGGCTACGAGGAGGGCGGCCAGCTGACCGAGGCGGTCCGCCGCCGGCCGTACTCCGTCGTGCTGCTCGACGAGGTCGAGAAGGCCCACCCCGATGTCTTCAACGCGCTGCTGCAGGTGATGGACGACGGTCGGCTCACCGACGGCCAGGGCCGCACGGTCGACTTCAAGAACGTCGTGCTGATCATGACCTCTAACATCCCCGGCGGCCGCACCGGCGCCGAGGGGCACTTCAAGCCGGAGTTCATCAACCGCCTCGACGACATCGTCGAGTTCGCGCCGCTGTCGCGCGACCAGCTCGCCGAGGTCGTCGACATCCAGGTCGCGAGACTGATCGAGCGGGTGCGCGAGCGCGAGATCGAGGTGCAGCTGACCGACGCGGCGCGCACGCTGCTCGGCAACCTCGGCTACGACCCGACCTATGGCGCGCGGCCGCTCAAGCGCGTGATCCAGAAGCGGCTCGTCGACAGACTGGCGCTGTCGCTGCTGCAGGGCGAGTTCACCGCCGGCGACCTCGTCGAGGTCGACGCGGTCGACGGCGAGCTGGTCTTCACGCGCGCCGCGCGGCCGGTCGCGGCGGCCTAGCCTCTTCTTCTCGATCTGCTTTGAGGTCTTCTGACCTCGAAGCCGATCGAGACGCGCGGCTTCGTCGCCGCCGACCATCTGTGGCTCGTATCGACCTGGAAGGTCCAGCGGCCGAACTCGTATCTGAACGGGAAGAGCGCGATTCTGCCGGTCTTCAGCGCGCCGCAGACGTCGTCGGTCGTGCCGATCCGCAGCGTCCGCTTCAGCTTCCCGTTGGGGCGCAGGTAGTGGACGTAGACGCCGCGGTTGGCGCCCATCCCGAGCACGCGCCAGCGCACCCGCAGCGTCGCCGGGTTGCCCGACTGCGGCGCGAAGCTGGCCGCCAGCGGGGTCATCAGGAAGCTCGTGCTGGCGACGTTGGGGCCGTCGGTGACCGACAGCGTCAGCTCGCGCGTGCCCTTCGTGCCCTCGTAGCGCGGGGCGGTGAACTTCGCGCGGATGCGGCCTCTGCCGTCGGTTCTCCCGCTGCCGATCTGCTTCGTGCCCGACAGCTTCGCCGTCCAGGTCACGTCCGGCTTGAAGCCGGTTCCCAGCAGCGTGCCCTGCTCGCTGGAGAGGTAGCAGCCGGGATCGAGCGCGATCGTCGCCTTCGCGTCGGCGTCGGCGGGGGTCGTGCCGGCGAGGCCGGCAGCCAGCGCGGCGGCCGCGCAAGCGAGCGCTGCGGCGCGGGCGGGGCGGGCGATGCGAGCGTGCATGGTGGCCTCCATCATCGCGTAAACCCGCGACGCGTTCCGCCGATGCGGTGCGGCGCAGTGGCGTCGAGGCCCAGGGTTGGATAGAAACCAGGGAGGAGACGAAGCCGGATCTGGACTCGACATCGACGGGAGGCAGCCATGCCGACGTACGTCATGCTCTCGAAGCTGACGCCTGAGGGAACTCAGACGATCAAGAACAACCCGCAGCGCATCCGCGAGATCAACAAGGAAGTCGAGCAGCTCGGCGCGAGAGTGCTCGCGCAATGGGCGACGCTCGGCCGTTTCGACTTCATCAACGTCGTCGAGGCGCCCGACGAGAAGACGATCGCGCGCGTCTCGCTCGAGCTGGGCTCGCGCGGAACCGTCCAGTACGAGACGCTCAGCGCGATCCCGATCGACGACTTCATCTCGTCGCTCTGAACTGAAAGCAGCCCCGTGTCACAGAAGGTCCTCGTCATCGGCGCCGGCGGGCGTGAGCACGCGATCGTGCGCGCGCTCGCCCGCTCGCCGCAAGCTCCCGAGCTGCTCTGCACGCCCGGCAACGCCGGCATCGCCGCCGACGCGCGGCTGCTGGACGTCGGCGTCGGCGACGTCGCCGGCCTCGTCGCCGCGGCGCGCGCGGAGCAGGTCGACCTCGTCGTCGTCGGGCCGGAGGCGCCGCTGGTCGACGGCGTCGTCGACGCGCTCGCGGAGGCCGGCATCGCCGCCTTCGGCCCGCGCGCCGCGGGCGCTCGGCTGGAGGGCTCGAAGGCCTTCGCGAAGGAGGTGATGGAGGCGGCCGGCGTGCCGACCGCCGCGCACACCGTCGTCACGACCGTCGAGCAGGGGATGGCGGCGATCGACCGCTATCCGGTCGTCGTCAAGGCCGACGGCCTCGCGGCCGGCAAGGGCGTGATCATCGCCGCCGACGAGCAGGAGGCGCACGCCGCGCTGCACGCCTTCCTCGTCGAGCACAAGCACGGCACCGAGCAGGTCGTGATCGAGGAGCACCTCGTCGGCGAGGAGCTGTCGCTGCTGGCGCTGTGCGACGGCGAGCGGGCGCTGCCGATGGCGCCGGCGCAGGACTACAAGCGGATCTTCGACGGCGACGAGGGGCCGAACACCGGCGGGATGGGCTCCTACTCGCCCGTGCCCGGGATCGACGGCGCGCGCGTGCGCGAGCTGGCGGCGCAGGTCTCGCAGCCGATCGTCGACGAGCTGGCGCGCCGCGGCGAGCCGTTCCACGGCGTCCTCTACGCCGGCCTGATGCTGACGGCCGACGGCGTCAAGGTGATCGAGTACAACGCGCGCTTCGGCGATCCCGAGACACAGGCGGTGCTGCCGCGGCTGCGCAACGACCTGCTCGACGTGCTGGAGCGCGCGAGCCGGCCGGGCGGCCTGGAGGGCGTCGAGCTGGAGTTCGCGCCGGAGACGGCCGTGACGCTGGTGCTCGCGAGCGCCGGCTACCCCGAGTCGCCGCGCACCGGCGACGCGATCGGGGGTCTCGACACGGTCGCCGACGGGATCGAGGTGACCCACGCCGGCACGCGGCGAGGGGAGGACGGGGCCGTCGTGACGGCCGGCGGACGGGTCCTCAACGTGACCGCCCTGGGCGCCGACGCGGCGCAGGCGCGAGCCGCGGCCTATGCTGCGGCTGACCTGATCGACTTCGACGGGCGTCAGCTGCGCAAGGACATCGCGCTGCGCGCCGTCACGAGAACTGAGAGCAGCTGATGAACGACGAGCTTTCCGCCGTGCCCGAGACGCAGGTCTCCGAGGAGGTCGCCGCACTGGAGCAGGAGCTGGAGGTCGACGGTGTCCTCGTCGGCATCGTGATGGGCTCCGAGAGCGACATGCCCGCGATGGAGAAGGCGGCCGCCGAGCTGAACAGACGCGGCATCGCCAACGAGATCCGCGTGATGTCGGCGCATCGCAACCCCGACACGGTCGCGGAGTACTCGAAGACCGCGCAGGCGCGCGGGCTGAAGGTCCTGATCGCCGGTGCCGGCCTCGCCGCCGCGCTCCCGGGCGCGGTCGCCGCGCACACCGAGCTGCCGGTGATCGGCGTGCCGCTGACGAGCAAGACCTCGATCGCCGGCGGCCTCGACGCGCTGCTGTCGATCACGCAGATGCCGCCCGGCGTGCCGGTCGCCTGCGTCGGAGTCGACAACGCCCGCAACGCGGCCGTCCTCGCCGCGCGCATCATCGGGGCGTAGCGCCGCAGGCTTTGCGCAGGGCGGGGCGGGCGGCACATCGCCGCCCGCCCCGCCCGTGCGCTCACTTCGCGATCACGAAGGCGGTGCGGACGCGCTTGCCGATCGCTCTTCTGCCCTGGAAGACCCGGACCGTGACGACGTACTTGCCGGTTCTGATCCCTCTTCTGAGGACGACTCTGACCAGCTTCTTCTTGCCGGCGCCCAGTCTCGCCCGCTGGCTCGCGACGCGACGCGGTCTTCTGCCGGTCGTGCGGATCTCGATCACGAAGCGGCGCGCCGTTCTGGCCGACACCCAGACCGGCACGAAGCTGCCTCGTCTGAGCGAGATTCTTCTGTAGGTCGTGACCGTCGCGCCGCCGGTCGACGTTCTCGACGGGTCGCCGGCGTTGGACGGGGTCGGCGTGCCGGATGCTCTGCCGCCGGCTCTCGGCGGCGGCGACGTCGTTCTTCTCGGCGGGGGCGGTGTCACCGGGGCCGAGACGAAGACGTTCTTCGTCGTCGTCGCCGCGTTGCCCGCGAGGTCTCGGAAGGAGAACGTGATCGTGTGCGGGCCTGCCGTCGCGAAGGAGAACGTCGCGGTGGCGCCGGCCGCCCCCGTCAGCCCCGGCGTCGTCCAGGCGAGGCTCGCGGGATCCACGCCGGAGCCGCCCGGCTCATCAGCGACGCTCGCCGTGAACGTGACCGCCTGCCCGACGTTGGCTGTCGACGGGCCGGCGATCGTCGCGGTCGGCGGGGTCGTGTCGGGTATCGCGTTGGCGTTGACGCTCTTGACCAGTCTGCCGCCGGCGCCGCCGACGAGGGCGCGGCCGGCGTCGGCGAGGTCGACGGCGCGCCAGTTGGTCCCCTCCAGCGGTGATCCCGCCCGCTGCAGATATGCGTTCTTGCCGTCGACCGACGTGTAGATCTCACCCGCGTCGCCGACGGCGACCACGGTTCCCCCGGCGTAGGCGACGTCGTAGAGGTTGCGTCTGATGCCATCGGGCGTGCCGACGATCGTCATCGCAGTGTCGCTGCTGCCGCCCGTCTCGGAGAAGGCGAAGCAGAGGCTGCCGCAGCTGGTGCCGCTGTGGTCGGCGGCCCAGATCCGGCTCGGATTGGCGCCGTCGATCGCGAAGCGCGGGAGATCGTCGGTGTTGTTGATCATCGCGCCGGTCATCGTCGCGTCCGAGGCGAGGCCGTTGTTGGTCGTGTAGACCGAGCCGAACGACTCGGTGATGAAGCGCAGCGCATCGGGGTTCCCCGGCACCGCGAAGCCATCGGTGACGGGGCTGCCGCCGACGCCGAGGCGGCAGCCGGTGACGGGCTGCCAGTTGATGCTCGTGAAGGTCGCGCCGCCGTTGGTCGAGCGCAGCACGACCGGTTCGGTCGACGCCGACCCGCCGACGACGTACACGGTCGTCGCGTCGGCCCAGAAGGCGGCGTTGAGGCGCGGCATCGCGATCGGCAGCGAGCCCGCGCTGCAGCCGTTGCGCACCATGCCGAGCGTGACGGAGTTCCACGTCGTTCCGGCGTCGGCTGAGCGATACAGCTGCCCGGTCGCGCTGGTCGCGAGTCCGATCGTGCCGGTGGCGTCGAAGGCGACGTTGGTGAACGAGACGCCCGGAAAGGCTCTGCGCAGCTGGAAGGCGCCGGTCCCGTCGGCGCTGAACAGCTGGCCGCCGTCAGTCGCGAACCACGCCTGCGTGTCGGAGCGGTACTCGACGGTGGTGATGTTCTGGTCCGTTCTGGAATCGACCTGCGTCCAGGCGGTCGCCGCGACGGCCGGTGCCGTCCCGGCCAGCATCGCGCTCACCGTCAAGACGGTGAGCTTGGCTCTCGTGCGCATCCGGGGCTCCTTGCCTCGCTTGTCGGCTGCGCGACGGCCGCCCGCCGGCCAGGCGCGATGCCGCTCCCTCGATCTGGAAGCCAGCCTATCGGCGGCATCCGCGCGCGCCAGTCTCGAATCGGTCGCGCATCGGTCTCAGGGCGCGGGCGCCGGGCGCGGCAGGGCGCGTGCCGCGCCTCCTTGCGAGAATCCGGGGCATGATCGCTCGCTACACGCGCCCGGAGCTGGGCGCCCTCTGGACCGACGAAGCCCGCATGACCGCCTGGCGCGACGTCGAAGTGGCGGCCTGCGAGGCGATGGAGGGGCCGACGGCGGAGGAGCTGGAGGCGATCCGCAACGCGACCTTCACCGTCGAGGCCGTCGACGAGCGCGAGCGGACGACCGACCACGACGTCGCCGCCTTCGTCGACGTGCTGTCGGCCTCGGCCGGTCACGCCGGCCGCTGGATCCACTACGGCCTGACCTCCTCCGACGTGCTCGACACCGCGCTCGGGCTGCAGCTCAAGCGCGCCGGCGAGATCGTCGTGCCGGGCGCCTACAGGCTGGCCGAGGTGCTCGCGCGGCGCGCGCGCGAGCAGCGCGCGACGCTGACGGTCGGCCGCACCCACGGCGTCCACGCCGAACCGACGACCTTCGGCGTCAAGCTCGCCGGCTTCGCGTTCGAGGCGCACCGCAACGCGCAGCGGCTGGAGCGCGCCTTCGCGCAGGTCGCCGTCGGCGCGCTGTCGGGCGCGGTCGGCACCTATGCCGCGACCTCCCCCCAGTTCGAGGAGCGGGTGCTGGCGTCGCTCGGGCTCGAGCGCGAGCCGGTCTCGACGCAGGTCGTCGCACGCGACCGCCACGCCGAGCTGCTGCAGGCGATCGCGCTGGCCGGCGCCGGCCTCGAGCGGCTGGCGACCGAGATCCGCCACCTGCAGCGGACCGAGGTGCGCGAGGCCGAGGAGCCGTTCCGCAAGGGGCAGAAGGGCTCCTCCGCGATGCCGCACAAGAGAAACCCGATCAAGACCGAGCAGATCACTGGGCTCGCGCGCGTGCTGCGCGGCAACGCGCAGGCGGCGACCGAGAACGTCGCGCTGTGGCACGAGCGCGACATCTCGCACTCCGCGCCCGAGCGCGTGATCCTGCCCGACTCGACGATCCTGATCGACTACCTGCAGGCGCGCATGACCGCCGTGATCGACGGCCTCGTCGTGCACGAGCAGCGGATGCTGGAGAACCTCGAGATCACCTCCGGCGCGCTCTTCTCCCAGCGCCTGCTGCTGGCGCTGATCGAGCAGGCCGGGATGGTCCGCGACGACGCCTACCGGATCGTCCAGCGCACCGCCCAGCAGGCGTGGGACACGCGCACGCCGCTGCGCGAGCTGATCGCCGCCGAGCCCGAGGCCGCGGCGCTCGACCTCGACGCGATCTTCGACTACAGCCACTACTCGCGCCACGCCGACGCGATCATCGCGCGGTTGGACGAGATCGTGCCCTGACGGGCATTGCGAGTTCCACGGCGGCGCGGTGAGCTTCGCCGCGCCCGTGGGAACTCGCGGCGTGCGGCGGGCGGCTGATCGTCGCCCGCCGCTGCTAGCATCGGGCCACGTGACCGCCCTCTCTGAGTTGCCCCTCATCGCCAGAGGCAAGGTCCGTGAGATCTACGATCTCGGCGAGACGCTTCTGCTCGTCGCCTCGGACCGAATCTCGACGTACGACGTCGTGCATCCGAACACGATCCCGGACAAGGGCAAGGTGTTGACCGCCCTCTCCGTGTTCTGGTTCGAACGCCTTGGCCAGATCGTCCCGAACCACTACATCTCCGCGACCGACGGCGTCCCCGCCGAGGTGCGCGGCCGCGCGCTGGTGGTGAAGAAGCTCAGCATGCTGCCGATCGAGTGCGTCGTGCGCGGCTACATCACCGGCTCCGGCTGGAAGGACTACAAGGCGACCGGCAAGGTCTCCGGGCTCGAGCTGCCGGCCGGGCTCGAGGAGTCCCAGCAGCTGCCGCAGCCGCTCTACACGCCGAGCACGAAGGCCGAGATAGGCCACGACGAGGCGATCGACTTCGAGCAGACCGTCGCGCTGCTGGACGACGACCGCGCGCTCGCCGAGCGCGTCCGCGACGTCTCGATCGAGCTGTACGCGAAGGCCGCCGAGCACGCCCGCGAGCGCGGCATCATCCTCGCCGACACGAAGTTCGAGCTGGGCAAGGCCGCCGACGGCGCGCTGACGCTCGGCGACGAGGTGCTGACGCCCGACTCCTCGCGCTTCTGGCCCGTCGAGGGCTACGCCGTCGGCAAGGGCCAGCCGAGCTTCGACAAGCAGATCGTGCGCGACTGGGCCTCCGGCAGCGGCTGGGACAAGAACCCGCCCGCGCCCGAGATCCCCGCCGAGGTCGTCGACAAGACGCGCGCGAGATACCTCGAGGCGTACGAGCTGATCACCGGCGAGCCGTTCGACGCCTGGCTGGAGAGGACCAACCCGTGAAGATGCGCGTGCTCGTGCGGCCGAAGGCCGGAATCCTCGACCCGCAGGGGCAGGCGGTCGAGCGCGCGCTGCCCGCGCTCGGCTTCGAGGGCGTCTCGCAGGTCCACGTCGGCCGGCTGATCGAGCTGGACGTGGCCGACCCCGAGCAGCTTCCCGCGATGTGCGAGAAGCTGCTCGTGAACCCGCTGATCGAGGACTACGAGATCGTCTCGATCGACGCTGCCGGCACACCCGCCGGCGCCGCCGGGTGACGCCGTGAAGTTCGGCATCCTCCGCTTCCCCGGCACCTGTGACGAGGTCGACGCGCAGCTCGCCTGCGAGCGGGTCGCCAACGCCGAGATCCTCTGGCACGGCGACCGCGACCTGAAGGGCGTCGACGCGATCGTCGTCCCGGGCGGCTTCTCCTACGGCGACTACCTGCGCGTCGGCGCGATCGCCCGCTTCTCGCCGCTGATGGAGTCGGTGATCGACTTCGCCAAGCAGGGCGGTCCGGTGCTCGGCATCTGCAACGGCTTCCAGATCCTCTGCGAGGCCGGCCTGCTGCCCGGCGCGCTGCTGCCGAACAAGACGCTGCGGTTCGTCTGCCGCCAGGTCGACCTCGTCGTCGAGCGCTCGGACACCGCCTTCACGAACGCGTGCGAGACCGGCGACCTGCTGTCGATCCCGGCCAAGCACACGACCGGCTGCTGGTACGCGCCGCAGGCGCTGCACGAGCAGGTCGAGGCCAACGGTCAGGTGCTGCTGCGCTACGCCGCCGGCGGCAACTTCAACGGCTCGCTCGCCGACGTCGCCGGCGTCATGAACGAGGCCGGCAACGTCTTCGGCCTGATGCCGCACCCCGAGCACGCCGTCGATCCGCTGACCGGCTCGACCGACGGGCTCAAGCTCTTCGCCTCCATCCGCGACTCCCTCGCCGCCCATGTCTGACGCCACCGTCCCCGCCCATCGGGCGCTCGGGCTCACCGACGCCGAGTACGACCTGATCATCGACAAGCTCGGCCGCGAGCCGAACGCCGTCGAGCTGTCGATGTTCTCGCTGATGTGGTCCGAGCACTGCGCGTACAAGCACTCGAAGAAGCTGCTCGGCCAGCTCCCGACCGAGGGCCCGTACCTGCTGATGGGACCGGGCGAGAACGCCGGCGCCGTCGACGTCGGCGACGGCCTCGCGATCGCCTTCAAGGTCGAGTCGCACAACCACCCCAGCGCCGTCGAGCCGTTCCAGGGCGCCGCGACCGGCGTCGGCGGGATCCTGCGCGACATCTTCGCCGTCGGCGCGCGCCCGATCGCGGTGCTCGACTCGCTGCGCTTCGGCGAGCCGGACGGCCAGCGCTCGCGCTACCTGCTCGAGCACGCCGTCGGCGGCATCGGCCACTACGGCAACTCGATCGGCGTCCCGACCGTCGGCGGGGAGATCTACTTCGAGCCGGCCTACGAGCAGAACTGCCTCGTCAACGCGATGGCGCTCGGGATCGCCCCGCACGACCGCCTCACGCGCGCCGCGGCGACCGGCCCCGGCAACGTGCTCGTGCTGTTCGGCGCGCTGACCGGCCGCGACGGCATCGGCGGCGCGTCGGTGCTGGCGAGCGCCGAGCTGGGCGAGGACGACGCCGACAAGCGCCCGACCGTCCAGATCGGCGACCCGTTCGCGGAGAAGAAGCTGCTCGAGTGCTCGCTGGAGCTGCTCGACAGCGAGCTGCTCGTCTCGCTCCAGGACCTCGGCGCCGCCGGCCTCACCTCCTCCTCGTCGGAGATGGCCTCCAAGGGCGGCCTCGGCCTCGACATCCACGTCGACCGCGTGCCGCTGCGCGAGCCCGGCATGGAGCCGTTCGAGATTATGGTCTCGGAGTCGCAGGAGCGGATGCTCTGCGTCGTCGAGCCGTCGAAGGTCGACGCCGTGCTGGCCGTCTGCGAGAAGTGGGAGACGACCGCCACCGCGATCGGCGAGGTGACCGACTCCGGCCACCTGCGCGTGCTGCAGGGCGGCGAGGTCGTCGGCGACATGCCGGTGCCCGCGCTCGTCGACGACTGCCCGC
The DNA here is from genome assembly GCA_035473605.1 of Conexibacter sp. GTDB lineage: Bacteria > Actinomycetota > Thermoleophilia > Solirubrobacterales > Solirubrobacteraceae > Conexibacter. The sequence continues at coordinate 4,266 of DATIOB010000733.1, read as the reverse complement.
TCTACGACCTCGCGCCGGAGAAGCCGAGCGCGCCGATCTACCCGACCGCGCCGCGCGCGCTGAAGGCCTCCGACGACGACCTCCGGGCGACGCTGCCGGAGCTGCTCGGCTCCGCCAACATCGCCTCGCGCCTGCCGGTCTTCGAGCAGTACGACTGGCTCGTGCAGTCGCGCACCGTCCGCCGGCCCGAGGAGGCCGACGCGGCCGTCCTGCTGCTGCCCGACGGCGCCGCGATCGCGGTCTCGATCGACGGCTCCGGCCGGCGTGTCGCGGCCGACCCGTACCGCGGCACGGTCGAGGCCGTCTTCGAGTGCGCGGCCAACCTCGCCTGCGTCGGCGCCGAGCCGCTCGGCCTGACCAACTGCCTCAACTTCGGCAACCCCGAGAAGCCGCACGTCGCATGGCAGCTGTCGGAGTCCGTCCGCGGCATGGCCGACGCCTGCCGCGCGCTCGACACGCCGGTCGTCGGCGGCAACGTCTCGCTCTACAACGAGAGCGGCGGCGGCCCGATCTACCCGACGCCGGTGGTCGGGATGGTCGGCAGACTGCCCGAGGCGGCGCGCGCCGGCCGGCTCGGCTTCGCGGAGAGCGGCGACGCGATCGCCGTCGTGCGCGCCGCGTCGCCGGCACTGCCCGCCTCCGAGCTGGCGAAGCTGCGCGGCGAGCAGCTGCCCGACGGGCTGCCGGAGCGCGACCAGAGCGCGCTGCGCGCCGCGCTCGAGCTGGTGCGTGACGCGGTCCGCCGCGGCGACCTGCGCAGCGCCCACGACGTCGCCGAGGGCGGCCTCGCGGTCGCGCTGAGCGAGGCGGCGCTGGCCGGCGGGCTTGGCGCGCAGATCGACCTGCGCAAGGTCGGCGGCTCGACCTGCCAGGACAAGCCGCTCGACGAGCAGCTGTTCGGCGAGGGTCCCGGCACGTTCGTGCTGTCGGGCCAGCGCGAGCTGCTGGAGCAGCTCACCGCGCCGGAGGGCGTCGCGCTGTCGGTCGCGATCGTCGGCGAGGTCGGCGGCGACACCGTCGAGATCGCGCATGCCGGCGGCACGCTCAGCTGGTCGCTGGCCGAGCTGGCGGAGCCGCGCAGCCGCGGCCTCGCCGATCGGCTGCACGACGTGCAGGCCGCGTAGACCGAAGGGGCGACGCGGCAGGCGCCGCGTCCCCCGACCGGACCTCCCGGCCGGGAGGTTGGTCACCCCGGGCGGGGACGAATGTCCGATGTGCCGCGCGCGTGCGCGCGGCACGCTGCGCCGATGAGTCTGCAAGGGGTCTTCGAAGCGCTCGTGCGCCGTGCCGAGCGCAGGGCCGGGCTGCTGCTGGTCGTCACGAGCGTCGTCCTGTCCGTCGCCTTCTGGATCGTCTTCGCGGCGGTCGCCTCCGCCGCGAAGCCGCGCCCGGCCGAGGGCGGGCCGACGCCGGGGATCATCAATCCCGACGAGGACGAGAGCGACCTTCCGTGGCAGGCCGGGCTGATCCAGATCGACGCCAACGGCCAGATCGCGGTCCCGCTGTCGATCTACTGCGGCGCGACGATCCGCGACGCGACCCACGTGATCACCGCCGCCCACTGCATCCCCGACGACGCCGCCAAGGAGGTCGGGGTCGTCGCCGGCGTCTTCGACCGGATGGAGCCGAGCGGACCGGATCCGCAGCTGCGCGGCGTCGTCGCGATCACCTCCCATCGCGACTACGACGCGGCGACGAAGGTCAACGACCTCGCGCTGCTGACGCTCGCCACACCGCTGGAGCTGTCGGCCGGCGCGGTCGAGCCGCTGCCGGTCGTCGCGCCCGGCAGCGACGACCGCGGCAACTTCGCGGTCATCTCGGGCTGGGGCGACACCGACGCACAGACCGAGGGCGGCCAGCCGCCCGAGCGGCTGCGCTACGGCTTCGTCGAGGTGCTCGACGACGGCGCCTGCGGCGGCTACGGCGCCAGGTACATCGCCGCCGTGATGCTGTGCGCCGCCGGCAGCGCCTCCGACGGCAGCGTGATCGACACCTGCCAGGGCGACTCCGGCGGCCCGCTCGCGCGCTTCGACGGCAACGTCGTCGACGCGCTGGTCGGCGTCGTCTCGTGGGGCAAGGGCTGCGCGGTGCCGGGCTACCCGGGCATCTACACGCGCCTTGCCAACCCCGAGCTGAACGCCTTCGCGAACCAGCCCAACCCGCCGGCGCGGCTGGAGCCGGTCGCGCCGCCCGCGGTCACCGGCACGCCGCGCGCCGGCGAGACCGTCACCTGCGCGACCGGGCAGTGGACCGACCCGGCGCCGCAGACGACCGTCACGTGGCTGAGCGCCGCGGTCGACGCCGCCGGCAGACTGACCGACGTGCGTGCCGACGGCGCGGGGCCGACGCTGGCGCTGCCCGACGCGCTGACCGGCCGCGTGCTCGCCTGCGAGGTGCGCGCCGTCAACGCCGGCGGCGCCCGCACGATGGTGTCGAGAACGGCCGGGCCGGTCGCCGTGCGCGCGCCGGCCCCGCCGCCGCCACCGCCTCCGTCGCCGGGGCCGCCGGGACCGCCGGTGGTGACGCCGCCGGCCGACCTGCTCGCGCCGGTCGTCGCGGTCACCCGCCGCAACTGCGCCAGACGCCGCTGCACGCTGACGCTGGTGGCGAGAGACAGCGGCGGCGACGCGGTGCGCGCGTCGGTCGCCTGGGCGCGGCTGAGCGGCTGTCGCAAGGGCAAGGCGGGCAAGCGCTGTCGCGCCATCAGACGGGCCGGTGCGAGACGGACCGGGGCGGGGATCTTCCAGCTCAGAACGCCGCGGCTGGCGGCGGCGCGCTATCGCTTCACCGTCACCGCGTGGGACGCCGCCGGCAACCGCAGCAGAGCGGTCGCCGTCGTGCTGCGCGTCAGATAGCAGGGCAAACGCGCGGGCTGGGCGCGACGCCCGCGCGCGTTGCTACTCTGATCGAGCGCCTGCCGCCCCGGGTGGGACGCTTCTCTCGATGCCGGAGGACGGCCCGCCCTCCCATGACTGACCAGCTCCCTGATCGCGATGGACCGCGCGACGAATGTGGCGTGTTCGGGATCTACGCTCCCGGCCACGACGTCGCTCGCTTCTCCTACTTCGCGCTGTACGCGCTGCAGCACCGCGGGCAGGAGTCCGCGGGGATCGCCACCACCGACGTGGGGGGCAACATCATGACCCTGCGCGACCTCGGGCTCGTCTCGCAGGTCTTCGACGAGCAGAAGCTGCGCTCGCTGCCGGGTGACCTGGCGATCGGCCACGTGCGCTACTCGACGACCGGCTCCTCCGCCTGGGAGAACGCCCAGCCGGTCTACCGCTCCGATCAGCGCGAGCTGGCGCTGGCGCACAACGGCAACCTGATCAACGCGGTCGAGCTGCACAACGAGCTGCGCGAGAAGGGCGTCGGCTTCCGCTCGACCTCCGACTCGGAGATCATCGCCGCGCTGCTCTCGACGCATCCGGCCGAGAAGCTCGAGGACGCCGTCGCCGACGTGCTGCCGCGCCTCAGAGGCGCCTTCTCGACGGTCGTGATGACGAGCGAGAAGGTCGTCGCCTTCCGCGACCCGCACGCGCTGCGGCCACTCGTGCTCGGCATGATCGGCGACCGCTACTGCGTCGCCTCGGAGTCGTGCGCGCTCGACATCATCGGCGCCAGACTGCTGCGCGACGTCGCGCCCGGCGAGGTCGTCACGATCGACGCCGGCGGGATCTCGACGCGGATGGCGGTCGAGGGCGAGCGGCTCGCCTCCTGCGTCTTCGAGTACATCTACTTCGCCCGCCCCGACTCGAAGATGGCCGGCACGACGCTGCAGGCCGCGCGCGGCCGGATGGGCGAGATCCTCGCCCGCGAGGCGCCGGTGGAGGCCGACCTCGTGATCTCGGTGCCGGACTCCGGCACGCCCGCGGCGCGCGGCTACTCGCGCTCCAGCGGCATCCCGCAGGACGACGGCTTCGTCAAGAACCGCTACGTCGCACGCACCTTCATCCAGCCGGGGCAGGAGCTGCGCAAGCACGGCCTCAGACTGAAGTTCAACCCGATGCCGGAGATCGTCAACGGCAGACGGCTGGTCGTCGTCGACGACTCGATCGTGCGCGGCAACACGACGCGGCAGATCGTGCAGATGCTGCGCGACGCCGGCGCCAAGGAGGTCCACCTCCGCATCACCGCGCCGGCGATCCGCAACCCCTGCTACTACGGCATCGACATGTCGACGCGCGAGGAGATGATCGCGCACGGGCGCGACACGGAGGAGGAGATCGCCGCCGAGCTGGGCGCCGACTCGCTCCACTACCTCTCGCT